>NZ_JAKSYA010000117.1:0-207888 GCF_022829485.1 Methylobacterium sp. J-059 | reverse complement strand
CAGGTTGTCGGGCCGGCCCAGCCCCTCGATGGTGGTGATCTCGGCGCCCTGGTGCATCACGGCGAGCGTCAGGCAGGCGTTGATGCGCCGCCCGTCGACGATCATCGTGCAGGCGCCACACTGGCCGTGGTCGCAGCCCTTCTTCGAGCCGGTCAGGTGCAGATGCTCGCGCGCCGCATCGAGCAGGCTCGTGCGGGTGTCGAGCTCGAGCTCGCGCCGCTGGCCGTTGATCGTGAACCACACCCGCGCCAGGACAGGGCGGTCGCCGGACGCAGCGTCGGCGCGGGCGCCCGCGGGAAGGGTGGAAAGGGCCGCGGCGGCGGTCGCGCTGGCGACCACGTCTCGTCGGCTCATGTCGAATTCTCCAGGCGGTGCCATCATGGTCTCCGAACCTGTTGCGGGGGGGCGACGACGCGCCCGAAGGCCGTCCGTCGGAAGCGGAATGCCCAGGGCAACTCCGGCAGGCTGGATAAGCTCCAAAGTGCCACCGGCTTCGGTCCGGTGCTCGGCACGGACATTTCGCCCCGGCATCCCGCGTCGGGATCGCCTCGCCTGCCGCATCCGGGGTGTTGGCGGCTCCCGAGGACGCGGCACCGACCCCGGTCGCCCGCTTCGGTCCGTCGTGCGTTCGCGCCTTGCCGGTTGGTCGCACCCTTCCGGGTGCCGACGCCTCGGAATCTCAAAAACCCTGCCTCCGCCGCCCTGATGGTCGCGGGATCGGTGGTGACGAGAAATCCGCGACATCGCTCAGCGAGGCGAAGAGCCGTGATGCCGCCCGCTCGGGATGATGATGCACGCGCGCGCCACCTCTCGGGTGACCATGCGAAGGCCGTGCGTTCGTCCGCGATGATGCATCGGGGATAGCGCGGCTGGCCGGGCACCATCTCGATGTCGTCCTCGGTACCGTAGGCGATGCGGGTCGACGACCTCCTGCCCGGTCGACGCCCGAGCCGACGTCGTGTGGTGGGTTCGCTTCCGGCGTGGCCTCGGTGCGCGAGCTGACGGTCAGCGCGACGATCGGCGATTTCGTCGTCGATCCGACTGCCGCTGCAGAAGATCCGATCGCCCAAGGCTCGATGATTCGGTCTCGCTCATCGTGCGGCCTCCGTCACGAGGAGACAGGCTGCGCACGACAGGGTGGTTCAGGTCGAAATCGAGACGCCGTCCATGCCGCGTTCGGGGATGTCGCGATGCGCGTCACGGTCATCGGCGGCGCGCCTCGGCTCACCGATCCGCGATCGCGATCCGCCGGCGACCGTATCGGCTGCGCCGGCGGGCGGGCCGCCGAACGCAGATCGTGACGCCACGGGAGCGCGGACTCAGCGAGCGGGCACGGCCTCGGCGACCACCTCGACAACGCGGCGCGGCGCGACCGGCTTCGTGGCGGCCACGGGCTGAGGCGTCGTGGTCATATCGCTGACGGAACGCGTCTGCTGAGACGTCCGGGCCTGCTCGCGGTAGAGCGGCGGGGTGAGGTTCAAGGACTCGTCGGCCATCGCCGCGCCGGCGGAGACGGATGCCGAGGCGAACGCGATGAGGGCGAGGGCGTGGGTGAAGCGCATGACGGATCTCCGGTTGGGTCGCTTGCAGAGCCGACCGACCGAGAGATTGAACCACAGAATTTGTGCGTTGCGACATGTGCATTTTGCAACGCAACATAATGCGAGCAAAGGCCAGTTCTTCTTTTATAATTCCGCCCCCGGACGCACTCATCTGTCCATCGCAACACTTCGCCATGCACTCGGCGCATACGGCATTAAATCGGTATCACGACGTCAAATTATCTTTTCGGCGCCCGAAAAAACAATTTTACCAATAATGTCGCGATACGTTCAGTCGCTCCCGAGCCCGCTCTTTCTCTTCAGGGCATCACAGGCGGCCCCGGTCGATGACTGACCTTGCGCGCGGCGCCATCGGTCGCGCATTCAATCGACGATCGCTGAATCCACCCTCTTCGTGAATTCGGCGTCGAGGGTTGCGGCGGATTTGACGATGGCAAGGACACCTTGGCGCGTCGCCTTGTCGGAGATGCCGGCAAACGTCCTGATCAGGTCCATCACCTCGGAATCCTGCAACAGCTGCTGAATCGACTCGCGGCCATCGCCGATCTCTGCCGGAGCGTCGAAGAAGGTCGAGACCGGGACGCCCAGGAAATCCGCGATCGCCTGAAGCCGGGCAGCACCGACACGGTTGCGTCCCTTCTCGTATTTCTGGACCTGCTGGAACGTGACCCCGAGAGCCTGCCCGAGCGCGGTCTGGCTCAGACCTTGAGCGGTCCGATACGCCGCGATGCGGCTTCCGATCGATCGGTCGCCGCTGGTCGCGAGCTTCGGCGCATGGATGGGGGTCATTCGGGCATTCGCTTTCAGGTTGGAGACGACTCGACCAGCTTCGCTGCTGTTCCGAGCACATCCCAATACGCATTGCGCGCGATTGAGTTTCGCAGCTGCGATCAATCCTGGGTTGCAGAAATGTCATAGCTTGGCTTTGTGACGAACGGCCGAGCGGATCGCGTGCCGGCCCCGTGGAGGCCGTGCGCCATGCACGGTGCCGCGAGGTTCTGCCGCACCGACGAAGCGAGCGGTGCGGCGTTGCCCGCGGCGAACGCGAAGGAGCTGGCATGGCCGACAAGGCAGACGTGACGACCTACATTTTGAAGCAGGCGCTGGCGGCCAAGGTCGGCGACCACGTCGAGATCGCGGTTGAGGCTGAGGACGGGACGCGGTTCAAGATCCGCTCGACGTCCGAGCAGCTCGACGCGCTCGTGGGCGACCTCGACGGCATCCTCGATGCCGACGACGCCGACGCTGCTTAAGGCTTCCCAAAAACGGTCCGCCTCCGCATCCGCGGGGGCGGACCCGTGCCCCGTTCGACCGAGGCGTCCGGCGGCTCGACTCCACCGGGCCGGCCGCCACGCCTCACGGTCTCAGGCCGGCCGCGCGAAGTTCCCGCTCGACGGCCTCGTAGACCAGAGCCATGCCGTCGTCTGTCGGCGCGGCCTGCTTGCCGGACACCGTCGTCGGCTCGACGCGGTCCGCGACGGTCCGCGGCGGGTGCCGTGTCCGAAGCTCGGCGTACTCGACAGGGTGCTGCGGCCCTGCTCCGGAGAACAGCGACTTGAGCTTTTCCCACGCGCGCGTCATGCGGTCGCCGCCTGCCGCATCGGTCCGGCCGCACGGGACGCATGCATCCTTTCACGCCCGGCTCGCGACGACGATGTGCCTGCGATCTCCCGAAGGAATGCGGACACCGCGCCATCGGACAGCCACGCGTCGACGGGGCGGGACGTCGGTTTCTCCGGCGCCTGCCGGGCAGAGGCCACGTAGCTCCTCGCGATGAAGGTCGAGCGCGTCATGGTATGGGCCGGGTCGGTTCGCGGCGTCGCCGCCTTGAGGAACGGCTCGCTTCCCGGCACCCCGTCGAACGCGGCGATCTCGGTGTAGACCGGCCAGCATCCGAACCCGCCGCGGTCGTCGGCGAGATCGCAATCACCGTAGGCGATGTCGAGCACGGGGGTACCCACACCCGTGGTTGGCAAACGTAATGTCGGCTCAACGTCACATAGAGATGGCCGGAATAGCAACCCTCTATCGCGGGTGAGATCTGCATGAGGCGACGACGCTCGGCACTGACGACAAGCTCAAGCCGACGTCTGCAGCGACAAGCCTGTCTCCGCCGCGGCGGCCGTCGGATCAGGCAGTGTCCGATCGACGGTCTTCGGCAAGTCCGGCTGCCTGCTCTGGCGCATCTCGAGTCAAGCACCCGCGCGATGCTGGACTTCCACCCGAAGGCAGCGTCACGCTGCGATGGCCGGGGACGTCATCGTCGCGGATTGACTCTCGGCCACCTTCCGGCTCGCGGCATCGATCGTCTTGCGAAGGATGACGATCGTGTCCTCGACCGCGGTCTGGGTCGACAGTTTCGCCCCTTCCGGGCCGGTCAACGTTCGCAGGGCGCGCACGAGCGAATGCTCGAAATGGTCCAGTGCCTCTTCGGCGCGGCTTCCCGACAGCTCTCCGAGCCGCACCAGGGCGACCTGCAGGGCGACGCCGAGAAAGCCCTCGATCGCCCGCTTCTCGAAGGTGGCGCTACGGTCGACGGTCATGGTTCGATCTCCCGAAGCATCGTCCGTGATCACTGGATCACGGACGATGCTTCATCTTGTTGTGAGATGGCTTTGTCTTCACGCGAGCCGGCATCCGTCTCGCTCGAAAATGCTCTAGGCAGCGCGCGCCGACGACCGGCGACCATGCGCCTGGTCCATGATCTCGGCGACGCGCTCGCCGACCGCCAGAGCGATGGCGTCCGAGCGTTCGCCTTCGGCGCGGGTGCGGCAGACCCCCGTGAGGACGTCGGTGACGCGCTGCTCCATCACGGCCAGCAAGGCGGCCGCCGCCTGCGGCTGCGCCCCCTGTACCACCGCCGCGAGGTCGTAATAGGCGTCCTCGACGAGACGGAGCGTGAGGCGCTCGACCGCCTGTTCCTCGGATTGCGCAAGACCAATCACGTCGGCACCCGTTCTCGTCGATCTACTGACGCAACTTTCGATTGTAATGGTTAACAAGTGGTGAACGTGCCGTCGGTTCGGTCGAGAGCGGCAGGACACCTTAAGCGGACGGCGTCGCGTCGGCGGAAGGCCGCAAGGTCGCCCTAAAAGCTCAGGAGCCGGCGGATCCGGTGGGGCGAACGGGTCCAGCGATCGTCGGGATCGCCGCGGCTGGCGACAGAGGCCACGGCGACCATCAGGGCGCAGGGCATGATCAGTGCGGCGATCAACGGCAGATACATGGACCGACCACAATCGTGAGTTGTTTCTGGTATCCCGTGTGGTGGTGAACGCTTTGTTAAAGCCGCGGCGTCCCGCCGTCTTTTGCTTGCCGGACCCTGCATCGTGGCCGACGATGCTTCGCCTTTCACATCGTCTGCGTGCCGTCTTCAGTCTCAGCTTGCCGCCCCCCCGTGACGGCATTGCCGGCATCGTCGTGCGCCATCCTCTCGGGCCAAGTCTCGGACGCGCCTCTCCGACGCGCGACGGCGACCGCTCCGGCGTGCCGGCGTCCGACCGATCAGACGATGTGCAGTCAGACGATGTGAAGGTAGGCGGGATCGAACTCGGCGACCGTCTCGAGGCCGTCCCAGTCGTGGATGATCAGCTCGCGACGGTGAAGCGTCACGAAGCCGAGCTTCCTGAGTTCCTGCAACGAGCGGTTCGCGTGCACGGAAGACAGGCCCAAAGCGTCGGCGAGTTCGGCCTGGGTCAGCGGCAGCACGTACCGGAAGTCGTCCGCCACGCCGACCGTCCTGAGCCGGATGTACATCTCGCAGAACAGGTGCGCCATCCGGCCGACCGCCTGGCGCCGGCCAAGGCTGATCACCCGCTCGCGGCAGCGCGTGGCATCGATCAGCGTATCGCGCCACAGGGCCATCGCGAGGGAGGTGTTCCGCTCGATCAGCGCGCGCATGTCGCTGTGCGCGACGAAGGCGACCGTGGTCTGGGCGATCGCCACGAGCCCCTGGTCCATCACGTGCAGGTGCAGGCTCTCGATGTCCGGGATGTCGCCGGGCACGTAGAAGGCGAAGATCTGGCGCTGTCCGTTGGCGAGGCTGCGGCAGCGATACGCCCATCCGTCCATCACCAGGCAGCACTGCTTGGGCACGTCGCCTTCGTGAACGATGCTGGTGCGTCCGCCGAAGGTTCGGACCGTGAACGACAGGTTCTCGATGTCGGCGCGATCCCGAGCCGAGATCTGCGCCGTGCTCTTCAGCTTGCGGATCAGCCATGACGCTGGGGCGACCGATGGGAGGCCCGGGTCGGGGGCGTCGCTCACCGATCGACCAACCAGAGGCCGGTCAGGCTCAACGTCGTCGTGAACACCGGATGCCGGTCCGCATCCCTGGCGATCACGGTGAAGGTGTGCCGGTCGCCGTTCCCGGTCTCGAACCGTGCGATCTCGGGAAGGATCTGCATGGCGGCACTTCGAACCGCGTCGAGGTCGGCGCATTCGGTTCCGGTCTCGTCGATCCGAAGGTCGCCGTCCGCGATGTCGAAAAAGTAGCGTGGCAACGTCGTCTCCGATGGACGGGAGGCAGGCGCCCCGATCGGCAAGCCATGGCTGGCGATCGGGGCGCCTACGAGCCGCATAGCGAAGGCGGCGCGCTTCCACTCCATCATAAGTTAAATCGCGCAATGCTGGGTTGATGCAGGCTCGACGCGATGGGCTCGGTCGGCATCATCGCCGCCTCGACGGGCGGTCTCGCTCCGCTTCGGCAAGTCGCCGGCGCACGCCCGGTCCCGAGTACTGAATCCGGCTCGACCGCGGACCCGTTGTTCATCGCAGCAGCCGAAAGCCGCGACGAGCACGCCGTCGGCATCGTGCTCCGCGGCTACGACGGCGACGGCGCGGAAGGCCTGCGGATCATCGAGGAGTGCGGTGGCGTGGCCCTCGTCCAGAAACCCGAGGCGGACGCGCAGCTCTTGATCCCCCAATGCCTGCCCGTCGGTCGAGGCGATCGCCGACCGGGCGTCCGCGCGTTGGCGCGGGCAGGCAGACGGCTACGCGGCCGACAGCCGCTTCGTGTTCTCGGCGACGTGCTCGCGGTATCGCGCGACGACGACTTCGGGCGAGCCGCCCATCATCAGGGTGCCGGCGGCCTCGATGCTCGCCTGGATCTTCTCGGCCACCATCGAGTGCATCTCGGCCATGCCCTCGCGGCCGCCCCAGGCTAGCCGCACGAGGCGCAGCTCGATCACCTTCTGGGATTCGAAGGCGAGCATCATCGACGAGAAGAAGGGATTGTACACGGGACACTCCACACCGCTGACAGGTGCGGCGGGGGATCAACCGGCCCAAGCGCCGAAAAGGTCCGCGGCCCTAACGCCATGGTTGCCGGCTCGTCGAGAGATGGCGAGCACGGATGACGAGCGCGGAAACCCTTCGGCCGGCTCCGCCGTATCTCTGGTTTCCGGCCTTCCCTCGGCCGCCCTCACGCGAAAAGCGGCTCATGTCTCGCATCTCCGTCACCGTTCTCGCCGGCTGCGTGCTCGCAGCCCTGCTCGTTCCGGCCGAAGCCGCGCGGAAGAAGGTCCGGGTCCCCGATCGGTTCGACGGCTCGTGGACCATCACGGCCGTGACCGAGGAAGGGCCGTGCCCGGCGAGCACGCGCTATCAGGTTCAGATCAAGGATAGCGACGCTTCGATCCCAGGCGACGAGATCGACGTCGACGGCGGCGTCTCGCATGGCGGAACCGTGCAGGCCACGATCGTCAAGGGCGCGAACCGGGTGCCAATCGCGGGAACCCTCGACGCCGCGGGCAGCGGCAGCGGAACCTGGCGCACCACCGGCGGCATCGTCGGTTGCAGCGGACGGTGGAGCGCCAGGCGCTCCGGCTAGGTCGCTCGACGCTTCGGGCGTCAGAGCCGGATCGCGGTTGGCGATCGTGTCGCGGATCTCGCAATCCGGAACCTTTCAGCCGCGCTCCCAGGTCGCGTGCTCGTCGGAGCCCTCCGGGTAGGGGGCGGCGCCGATCGGCTCGCCACGATCACGGGCGTAGCGGCCTTCCTGGCTCACGAAGACGGAGACCGTTGCGAAAACGACATCGTGCACCTCCGGGCGACGCCGACGATGCGGAAAGATCGTCCAGCACCGGCTCGTCTTCATCCTTGGGCTCCTCACCGGCGTCGACGTGCCAGCCCGAGGGGCGGGAAATCGACGAGGAAACCGAGTTCACGCCGATTCCGAACTTCGGTCGCCGACGGGATCGACCGATCGGCGGATCCGCAGGAGCAGGAACGGAAGTAGATCGGACCTCACCGATCCTCGCGGCGCCACCGACGATGCGGCCGAGCCCGAAGGCGAGCCGTCAACCGAAGAACGATCCGACGGACGGCAGGGCGGTGCTGGCTTCGACTTTATGGGCGGCGACGCGAACGTGCGGAATGCGGGTGAGAGCGTCCCCGTACTGGGCGCGGATGTGCTCCGGGACGAGCGGCAGTGCCTTCAGATCGGTGGAGGTGATCCGGGCGGCGGCGCGGTGTTCGAGGTTCGACATGGCGGATCTCCGGTTCGGGGACACCGACGGTGTAGCTGTCAGCGCTTGCGTTGCACCATAGATGGGGCTCGCAGTGCTGCGGTGCAGCGAGAACGGCTGCCGCGCGGCGATCTGTCCGTCCCGAACGAAGCCGATCTCAGAAGCTTTCCGTCGATCGCACGTCAGGCGCCGGAACGCATAACCGTCCACCATGACCTGCTCATGAAGCCTCCGCTTCGCGAACCCGCAGACCCTCTCCATGCCGCGGGGCGGAGATTGGGTCGATTTCGGATTTGACTGGGGAACGGGAAGTCGACGCATGAAAATGGCCCTGCAGGCCAGATGCTGCAGGGCCATCGGATCGGGGGTCTGGAACCGCTTTCGGGCTTCAGCAGTCGTTGCTGCCCGGCTTCACCACTTGGCCCTCGGCCGGCTTCTGCTCGCCGTCGGCGGGCTTGGTGCCGGCACCGACGTTATTCAGGGCACCGACCGTTCCGGGGGTCTCGGCCTTGGCGCCGGGGGTCGTCTTCGCCGTCGAGGTCCCGTCGGCCATCGAGCTCTTGTCGGCCGAGGACGACGTGCCCTGGTTGTTGGTGGTTGTGCCCACCGCACAGGGGGCTGCGACGGACGCGCCGGCCGTGAGCATCAGGATGGCGGCAGCGCCAGAAAGGGTCGTGAACTTGGTCATGTTTCCTCCGGAGATATGCCGAGAGAAGCCGGCCTACGAACGATAGTTCCGGAACGGCCGCAGGAATCGGGAAAGACCTCTTGTCTCGTCCTGTTCCTCCGCTTCGCGAACGATCTCCGTCGCCGCATCGTCGCCGCGACCCCTGATCGCTCGATCGAGACCGTGCGTGCTGTCCAGGCCGTGCAGCGCCTGAAGCAGCATCGGCGGCAGGGCGATGCGATGCTCCTGCAGCAGGAGCGCCGCATCGTTCAGTGCCTTGACCTGCGCCTCCGGAACCGGGCGATTCATGATCTGCGCGTCGAGCACCGCATCGGACAAGATTCCGATCAGGCGCAGGACTTCGGACATCTGCGCGGTGTCTCCCTGTTCGCCCGCCATGATCCACATTCCACTCGAGGTCGACGCACGCCGGGTTCGGAGCCAAGCTCCGGGAGAGAATGCCGCGAAGCCGAGGACGCTGCGTCCTCAGTTCTGTCCCGTGCATTCCGCGTTGAACGGCCCGAGGACGATATCGCCCTGGTTCGGGTTGTTGACGGTGAAGGGCGCGGTGTCCTTCGTGCCGACGAAACCGGGGCCGAGATCCGGCTGGAAGAAGCCGTCGCCGAACTTCATGTAGCAACGGTCGAGGACCGCCTCGTATTCGAGGTGGATCTTCGCGGCTTCCCGCCCGCCCGCGACCGGCTGCCCGAGGCGGCCGAGCGGTGCGCAGTAGGCCGTCAGATCGACGTGCCCCGGCTGCGACAGCCGCACGGTGGCGAAACGCCCCGGCTTCACGACGAAGGCGGGCCCACCATCCTGGCTGGCGACCAGCACGGCGGCGGAGCGATTGTAGACCCGTCTCAGGCAGTCCGCCGAGGCGGTGCTCGTCCACCCCACCACGATGACGGTCGAAGCCATCAGGGTTCGGGCGCAGGCGGATCGGGTGAACATCATGACACGTCTCTCGGTGGTTCCGGGAGGCAAACGCCGAAGACGCTGCCGTTCAGCGTCATCAACGCGAAACCAGCGGTTGCGATCAAATTTTGCTTTCCGCAGCCGTACGCGACGCGTTGCACGCCGAAGCTGCCCTTGCCGCACGGGCAATTCGGCCAGCGAGGACGGCGCATCACCCCCCCGCGCTTGACATATATTTATCTTGGATATTAGTTAGATGCATAACGGATATATGGTGCTGCCGTGAGCGAGACCGAATTCCTGGAGGCGTACGATCCCGCCGCGTTCGCGCGGCCGGCGCTCACCGTGGATCTCGTCCTGCTGGGGCTGAGCGAGGGCCGCCCGGCCGTGCTCCTGATCGAGCGCTCGCAGCACCCGCATGCCGGCCGGTGGGCGCTGCCCGGCAGCTTCGTCGCGATCGACGAGCCGCTCGACGCGGCGGCCGGGCGCATCCTGCGCGAGAAGGCCGGCTTCGGCGCGGACGAAGCCGCCCGGACGCATCTCGAGCAGCTCTACACCTTCGGCGCCGTCGACCGGGACCCGCGCATGCGCATCGTCTCGGTCGCCTACCTCGCCCTCCTGCCCGAGGCGCTGTTCACGCAGGTGCTGATGGGCGACGCCGGGTTGTCGGCAGCCCGGATGGCGGTGCCCGGGGAGAGCGAGGCGGGCCGCCCCGTCGCGGTCTTCGCCGCACGGGATCGGGCGGCGCGCACGGCTCTGCCGCTCGCCTTCGACCACGCCGACATCCTGGCTCTGGCGATCCTGCGGCTGCGGGGGAAGCTCGATTATTCCGACGTCGGCTTCGCGCTGCTGCCGGAAACCTTCACCCTGCGGCAGCTGCAGGACGTGCACGAGGCGATCCTCGGCACGACCCTGAACAAGCCGGCCTTCCGCCGCCGGATGCTCGATCGGGGCTGGCTCGTGCCGACGGGTGCCCGGGAGACCGGCACCTCGTTCCGTCCCGCCGAACTCTATCGCTACCGGAAGCCGCTCTGATCTGCGGCTCCGCCCCCACGAGGAGGGTCCCATGGCTACGATCCGCAACATCGGTCCGGTCGCGCAGCTGAAGAGCGAGGCGAGCAGCCACGTCATCCGCTACCGCAACGGTCGCATCCGGCAGAGCGGGCGCGGCCTCGTCTTCTGGTTCCGGCCGGAGACCGCGAGCATCAGCGAGGTGCCGATGGACGACCGCGAGATGACGCTGTTCGTGCGCGGCCGCAGCCGGGACTTCCAGACCATCGTGGTGCAGGGGACGATCGGCTGGCGCGTGGTCGACCCGGAACTGCTGGCGAGCCGGGTCGACTTCTCGCTCGGGCTGCGCACCGGCAGGCCTCAGGGCGAGCCGATCGAGCGCATCGAGGCGCGTCTCGGCGGCATCGCCGGCCAAGCGGTCCTGCAGGCGATCGGCGGGAACCCGGTCGGCGCCCTCCTCGATGCCGGCCCCGAGCCCCTGCGCGTCGCCCTCCAATCGGTCCTGGAGGCGGCGCCGGCCCTGGCGGAGATCGGCATCGCGGTGGTCTCGGTGCGGCTCACCAACCTGGCGCCGTCGAGCGAGCTGGAGCGCGCGCTTCAGACGCCGACCTTCGAATCCCTTCAGCAGAAGGCGGACGCGGCGACCTTCGCGCGGCGCGCCCTCGCGGTGGAGAAGGAGCGGGCCATCGCGGAGAACGAGCTCGAGACGCGGACGGAACTGGCCCGGCGCGAGGCGCTGCTCATCGCGCGGGAGGCGGAGAACGCCCGCGACCGTGCCGCCGGCCTCGCCGAGGCGCAGGGGCTGGAAGCGGCGGCCGAGGCCGAGCGCATCCGCCTCGTGGAAGGCGCCCGGGCGGAGGCCGAGCAGCGCCGCGCCGCGATCTATCGCGATCTCCCGCCGGCCGTGCTGCTCGGGCTGGCCGCGCGCGAACTCGCGGGCAAGCTCGAGACGATCGAGCACGTCAACGTGACGCCCGACCTGCTGGCCGCCGCCTTGGGCGAGTTCCGCAGGCCGGTGCCGCCGCTCGCGGCCGCCTCGCGCTAGGCGTCGTGCCATGCCGGTGATCACCCCGCGGGCGGTGTTCGTCATCCGCGACACCGATTACGAGGCCCTGCTCGCCCGCCACGCCACCCGCGGGCAGGCCCGCTTCTTCCTGGAGAGCCGCGGCCAGAGCCTGGCCGAGGTCGAGGTGCGCCACCTCCGGTTCCACACCGTGCTCGGGCAGGCGCGGGCGGCGGTGCCGGGGGACTGGCGGCAGGCTCTGACCCGGCGCGTCGACCTCGATCGCTTCCTGTTCGCCCCCGAGGACGTCGTCGTGACGGTGGGCCAGGACGGGCTCGTCGCCAACGTGGCGAAGTACCTGCGCGATCAGCCGGTGATCGGCGTCAACCCGGACCCGGACCTCTACGACGGCGCCTTGGCGCGGATCGCGGTCGGGCGCCTGCCCGCGCTGCTCCCGGCGAGCGTCGCCGGGGCGGCCCCGGTGGAGCGCCGCACCATGGTTCAGGGCGTGCTCGACACCGGCGAGCGGCTGCTGGCGCTCAACGAGATCTTCGTCGGCCATCGCAGCCATCAATCGGCGCGCTACAGGATCGAGGCGGCGGGCACGGCCGAGGACCAATCGTCGAGCGGTCTCATCGTCGCCTCGGGGACCGGCCTGACCGGCTGGGCCCGCTCGATCGGGGAGGCGACGCACCTCACGGTCGGTATCGGGAGCGAGGAGGCGGCGGTCGGCTACTGGGTGCGCGAGCCGTTCCCGAGCGTCGCCACCGGCACCGCCGTGCGGGCGGGCAAGCTGACAGGCACGGCGCTGGCGGTGACCTCGCGGATGAACGAGGGCGGCGTGGTCTTCGCCGACGGGATCGAGCAGGACTTCATCGCCTTCGACTGGGGCCGGCGGGTCGAGCTCGGCCCGGCCGACCGTGCCCTGACCCTCGTGGTCGCGTAGCGTCGCCGCGGCTCAAGCCGAGGGCTCCGCCGCGGCGTCGGCCCAGCTCTGCAGCGGAAACGTCCGGTCGTAGGCCAGATTGAACAGGAAGGCGTAGGCCACGTAGAAGCCCGCGATCGCGAGATCCATCACCAGGGCCTCGACGAGGCCGATGCCGAGATACCAGGCGATCGGCGGCAGCAGGATCACGAGCAGCCCGGCCTCGAACAGCACGGCGTGCGCCACCCGCAGGGGGAGGCTCTTGCGCGTATGCCCGACCAGCCGCTGCATCGCGCGGTCGAAGCCGAGGTTGTAGGCGTAGTTCCACGCCATCGCGACCAACGCGCTTCCGACGCCGATCACGCCCATGTCGGCGGCGTGCAGCCCGAACAGCAGGGTCCCGAGCGGGATGATGAGCGCGAGCCCGATCACCTCGAACAGGATGGCGTGGCGGATGCGGTCGCGGGTGGTTCGCATGGTCTGGCCCGAAAAAACCTCGTTGGTCGACCGCGTTCTATCTGCGATATCCGGCCCGGCAAGTTGGTACGTATCTCGGAAACCGATGGATGGCGGTCTCGCTCGATCAGCTTCAGGCCTTCGTGGCGGCGGCCGAGGCCGGGTCCTTCTCCGGCGCCGCCCGCGTGCTGCGGAAGGCGCAGTCGGCGGTCAGCACGCAGGTGGCGAACCTCGAAACGGATCTCGGCCTGGCCTTGTTCAACCGGGCGGGCCGGAACCCGGTGCTCACGCCGGCGGGGGAACGGCTGTTGCTGGAGGCGCGGGTGGTGCTCGACCGGCGGGAGCACCTGATCGGAGTCGCGAGCAGCCTCGAGCAGGGGGTAGAGAACCGGCTCGTGGTCGCCATCGACGAGCTCTATCCCGAGCACGCGCTCGGCGCGCTCTTCGCCGACTTCGCCCGGCACTTCCCATCGGTGGAACTGGAGCTGCTCTTCCCGCTGATGGAGGACGTCAGCCGCATGGTGCAGTCCGGCGCCGCCGACCTCGGGGTGATGTGGCGCCAGGAGGTCTTGCCGACGGAGCTCGGCTTCCAGACCATCGGCTGGGTGCCGCTCAAGCTCGTCTGCGGGCGCGATCACCCGCTGGCGAAGGCGCGGGTCGCTTGGGAGGAGCTGAAGCGCCACCGCCAGATCCTCGTCGCCGCGCGCGGCGACGGGCCGGAGAAGCGCCGCCTTCGCGTGGCCGCCGAGGTCTGGTGGGTCGAGAGCCACTGGGTGATCCTGGAGATGGTCAAGCACGGGATCGGCTGGGCCTTCGTCACCGACCACGTCATCGCCGCCTCGCAGACCGCGCCGGACCTCGTCACGCCGGACCTGCAGTTCGACAAGGGCGACTGGCCGATCGCCCTCGAGCTGGTCTGGCACAAGCAGCGACCTTGCGGCCCCGCCGCGGCCTGGCTGCGCGAGCGCTTCGCCGCGGAGCGCGTCGGCAGCCTCGCAGGCGACGACCGGCCGCGCTGAGGCCGGCCGCGTTGAGGTAAGGGCGCGCGTCGCGGTCAGGACCCGGCCCACGCCGCCCGCACCGGTCCAGCTGCGGTATCGGGCTTGGCATCGCCGATGAAGATCACCACCGGGCCGTGCTCGGCCCGCCGCGGATCGTAGAAGTCGAGGAGGTCGGGGTACCGGCGCTGGATGAAGTCCGGGCGCAGGCCCGCGCGGCGCAGCAGGTGGTCGATCACGACCTGATCGCCGTGCACCCCGTTGGGGACCGGGCCGCACGAACCGGCCCGCATCCAGTGTTCGGGCTCGGCCGCGAACGCGGCGTGGAGGAAATCCAGCTCGCCCCCGTCCCAGCGCAGCAGGGCGCTGGAGAGCCGCCCCTCGTGGAAGTAATCCTCCATCGCGGCGAGTCCTGGCTCGGCCAGCGCATCGCATGGCCCGGTGAGGACGGTGTCGAGGTCGCACAGCAGCGTCGGCCCCCGCGTCAGGCCGGGGCGGAACGCCTCCATCTTCGCCCACCAGGCCGGCCAATCGTGCCGCAGCGGAACCCGCTCGACGCCGGCGACGGCGAGTGGAAGGTCCGTGAGGCAGAGGATCCGCTCGAACGCCGGGGCGTGGCGGCGCACGCCGCGGGCGAGACGCTCGACCCAGGTCGCGTCGTAGCGGCCGCCGACCTTCAGGACGGTGACGAGGGTGGTCATGCGCGGAACCCGATCGTGTTGCGGGGACGGACCCGGTAGGGCCGGTCATCCCGAAGGGTGAAGGCGGAGCTGGCCGGACGCCTCGGCTTCGGCGAACCAAGCACGCTCGGCCGCCCAGGGATGACCGGGCCAGCCGGCGAAGCCGAAGCCGTAGGCGTCGACCGGCCCGGACCACGAGGGCCGGCCCAGCAGGAGCGCCAGGGTCACGAGAAAGCCGGTGCTCGGGTTCGGCTGTCCCATGGTGCCGGCGCCGAGGCGCAGGCCACCTTCGCGGTGCAGGTCTTCCGGCAGGACGTGAACCGGCTTGCCGAGCGGAGCCAGCAGCGCCAGCGCCTCACGGGTCCAGCACACCTGCTCGGGTCGGTTGTGCTCCGCCGGAAGCATCGGGAACGGCAGGATGAAGGCCTCGGCCGCGCGAACCACCGGGCGGTCGAGGAAGCCCGGGTCGGCCAGCCATTCCCGCATCTGGCCGCCGCGGTTGACCAGGGCGAGGTGGGTGACACGCGAGCCGGTGGGTCCGCGAAAGCCCGCCGCGTTGTTGAAGCGCACCACCGAGGGCGCCGCGTCGATCGCGGCGGCGGCCTCGATCCCCGGCGCGTTGCCGACGATGGCGAGCCGGGAACCCGAGATCCGGAGCGCACCGGTCCGGGGCGCATCGTGGGCGCGTGAGGGATCGACCGGTGCGTTCACATGCGGCTGGGGTTCGAGGAGCAGCAGAGGTATGGCGTCGGCCCCACGCGGCAAGGTGCGGCGGCGGAGCGGGAGGGTTGGACCGATGATGCGCCGATGCTTCGTCTGCGCCGCAGACATGCTGCAGCCGACCGAACGGCATCTCACGTATCCGGGGGGGGGCCGCCGCGATTTCCCGCTCGCCTGCGCCTCCTGCGGGCTCCTGCTGACGGCGGATGCCGATCCCGACCGCTGCCGTGCCGATCTCGCGGAACGCCTCGCCGCACCGGCCTTCGTTCCGGACCCGGACGGCGCCTACGGGCTCGACCTCTACACCCTGCGTAGCGCCGCGACCGGAGCCGGTCTCGGAATTCGCGCGCGCGACGGGGATGGCCGTGCGGATCTGCGCCGGCCGCACGGCATCCGCGCCGCGCAGGCGGACCTCTACGCCCTCGACGTGGGGGAAACGATGCCGGTCTCCCTCGGCCTGCTCTGTCGCCCTGCGGATCTCGAGCACGTCCTGGCCGGCGTCGAGGCCCACGCAGCCTGGACCGACGACGTGGTCGTCCTGCTCGATGCGTCGGCCGGTCCGCCGCGCGCCATGGCCGCCGCCGGCTTCGCGCACGGTGCAGTGCGCGTGGCCGCGCGGCCGATGGACGGCGATTTCGGCGCGCAGCGCAACGCCCTCCAGGACCTCGCCCGCCATCCCTGGATGCTGCAGCTCGACGCCGACGAAACCCTCGACGCCGCCGCGGGCCGCCGCCTCCCGGCGCTTGCGGGCCTGGCCGAGGCGGGCGATGTTCTCTCGGTCGGGCTGCCGCGCCGGAACCGCGTCGACGGCGTCCTCTCCGACGTCTACCCGGACGTCCAGTACCGGCTGAACCGCAGAAGCGTGCGCTATGGCGGCCGCGTGCACGAGCGGCCGGTGCTCGACGGCGGCTGGCCACGCAGCGTCATCGCGCTGCACGGGGCGATCGAGCATCATCTCGGCCGCGCGCACGTCCTGGCGCGCTCGCGGCGCTACGAGAGCCTCGCCCCCGGACGCGGGCGCCCGGAGGAAGAGGCGGCGCTGCTGCGGCCGTTTCGCGACTGAGCGCCCGGTTCGGGGCTCGGCTCAGCGCGTCGCCCGAGCGCGGCTCGCCGCGATGGCGCGCGCGTACAGATCGAGGGTCTCGCGGCCGAGGGCCGCCCGGTTGAAGCGTCCGGCCGCCGCGAGCGCACGAGTTCGGTAGGCCAGGCGAAGGCCCGGGTCGGCGAGCAGCGGGCGGAGGGCGTCGGCGAGCGCCGGGCCGGTCGCGTCCCGTGCCAAGGGCCCCGCGCCGGGGTCGCCGACGAAGGCGCGGGCGCTGGCATCCAGCGCGCAGGCCACCACAGGGCGTCCATAGGCCAGGGCCTCCTGGTAGACGAGGCCGAAGCTCTCGTAGCGGGAGGGGGCGAGCACCGCATGGGCGGCGGCGTAGGCTTCGGCGAGCTCGTCGGCGGGAACCCGCCCGCGCGCGCGGATGCGGGCCCGCGCCCCACCGGGCAGATCGCCCGGGAGGTCCGACGGCGGCACGCCGAGGAGATCGAGCACGAAGGGCGGAACCGATCCGAACGCGGCCTCGTCGGCGAGGATCGCGATCGCTCCGAGCAGGGCGTCGAAGCCCTTTCGCGCCTCCGCCCGTCCCACGAAGAGCAGGCGCACCGGGTCGGAATGGTCCGGATAGGCCGCGCCCCGCGCGGCCGCCGTGATCTCCGGCGGCAGGCTGAGGCCGATCACCGCTTCCGGCTGCCGGCCGGACAGAGCGTAGGCCCGAGCGATCACCGCCCCGTGCTCGGCCGTGTTGGCGATCAAGCCGGCGCTGCCGCGCGCCTGGGCGCGCTCCAGCGCGTCGGCGGTGCGGCCGTCGAACCCGTCGCGCAGCGAGGCGGGGGCGTCGCGCGTGAAGGCCGCCGGCGTCGAGCTTCGCGTCACCAGCGGCAGGTCCCGGCGCCGGGCCAGCAGCACGGCGGGGGCGTACCAGTTCGTCGCCTCCGCCACGTCGAACGGTGCGTGCGCGTGGACCGCGCGCACCGCGCGGCGGAAGGCGAGGGGGGCCGCGAGGTGGCCGGCCGAGCCCCAGCGGCGAAGGCGCGCCAGCGCGCCGCCCGGCGGCAGGGCGATCCCGACAACGGTCACGCCGCCCATGCGCTCGCGGCCGGTGCGGTCGAGGGCGAAGACCGTCACGTCGGCGCCGGCCATGGCGAGGCTCTCCGCGATCTCGCGCGCCGCGGTCGAGAGGCCGCTCGGGGCCGGCGGGTAGTCCCAGGCGAGGTAGGCGACCCGCATCAGGCGGCGAGCAGGCGGCGATACAGGGCGAGGTAGTCGGCCGCCATGCGCTCGGCGGTGAAGCGCGCCTCGAAGCGTGCGCGGACCTGGGCCCGGTCGATCTGCTCGATCCGCCCGAGCGCGGCGACCGCCTCCGCTTCGGAAGACACGATGAAGCCCGTCACGCCGTCCTCGACGATCTCCGGCACGGAGCCGCGGTTCCAGGCCACCACCGGCGTGCCGCAGGCCATCGCCTCGATCATCACGAGGCCGAAGGGCTCCGGCCAGTCGATCGGGAACAGCAGCGCCCGCGCGCCGCCCAGCAGTTCCCCCTTCCGGCGATCGTCGACGGGTCCGAGATAGGTCGCGTCGTCACCCAGCAACGGGCGGACCCTGTGCTCGAAGTAGTCCGGGTTGCCGACGTCGACCGTGCCGCCGAGCCGGATCGGGATGCCGGCGGCGCGCGCGACGCGGATCGCGGTGTCCGGCCGCTTCTGGTCGGTCATCCGGCCGACGAAGGCGACGTGCGCGCCGGGCTGCGTCTGCAGGGCGTAGCGGTCCCGCGCGATGCCGTGATGCACGATCCCCGCCCGGTTCGCGGCCGGGATGCCGGCCTCCTGCGCCGCCGAGATCGCCGCGACCGGCAAGTCGGGGAAGCCCGCGAAGAACAATGCCCGGTCGAGCTCGTCCACGCGCCAGTGCACCGTCGTGAGGCTGTGGCGCCGTCGCGCGCCGAGAAGCGCCGCATGCGCGAACTCGCCATGGCAATGCACGATGTCGAACCGGTCGAGCCGCAGCCGCAACGCCTCGAGCTGCAGGGCGTCCAGCGCCGCCGGGACGCCGGGCGCGACGCGTCCATGCCGGCGTTCGAGGGCCGAAAGACTCGGGTGATCGCCCACGTGCGGCAAGTCTGTCGCACTGTCGGAGGGGGCGAACAGTGTTACCTCCACCCCCAAGCCACTGAGCGCCGTGCCGAGGTCGTGGATGACCCGCTCCGTGCCGCCGTGATGCTCAGGGGGAACGGGGAAGATGTTCGGGGCGACTTGGGCGACGCGGATCACGATGGGTACCTCACCTGCAGCGTTCTCTCGTCCCGGCACGCCCGAGACGCCGGCGGCCTGATGTTCGTCCTGCATGTCGCCTTGCAGGGCTGCCTTCGCGGCGGCAGCGTCGCGTTCGGGCTGACCGCCGACACCGGCGGCCACATCCGCTATCTGCTCGACCTCGTCGCGGCCTCGTCTCAGGATGCCGGCATCGAGCGGATCGTGATGGCGACGCGGCTGTTCGACGGCATCCATGGCCCGGACTACGCCGTGCCCGAAGAGCGGATCTCCGACAAGGTCGAGCTCGTGCGGCTCGCGAGCGCGTCGCCGGCCTACCGGTCGAAGGAGGAGATGCACGCGGAGGTCGCGAGCTTCGCCCGGAACCTCACGGCCTGGATCGGCCGGCAGGCGCGGGCGCCCGACCTGATCCACGCCCACTACGCCGAAGCGGCCTCGGTCGCGCGGCTGGTCGAGGACGCGCTCGGGATCCCCTTCGTGTTCACCGCCCACTCGCTCGGACGGGTCAAGGCGTCGATCCTCGGCGCAGGCGCCGAGAACGGCCCCGATCTCGCGCCACGCATCGCCGCCGAGGAAGGGGCCCTGGCCCGCGCCAGCCTGATCATCGCCTCGTCCCGCGACGAGGCGGAAGTGCAGTATGCCGGCTACGCGGCCTACGATCCCGGCCGCATCCGTGTCCTGCCGCCAGGCAGCGATCTGGCGCGATTCACCGCGGCCGAGCCCCTTCCGCGGGTCGACGCCACCATCGACCGTTTCCTGCACGATCCGAGCAAGCCTGCGCTGCTGGCCCTCGCCCGGCCGGTGGCGCGCAAGAACCTCGCGGCGCTGGTGCGGGCCTATGGGGAGAGCCCGGAGCTTCAGGCCCGCGCCAACCTCGTCCTGATGGCTGGCATGCGCGAGGATATCGATGCGCTCGACGGCGACATGCCCGCGACCCTGCGCGAGATCCTGGTGCTGATCGACCGCTACGATCTCTACGGCCGCGTCGCCTATCCGAAGACCCACGACCCGGAGGACGTGCCGGCGATCTACGCCTATGCTCGCACCCGCGGCGGCGTGTTCGTGAACCCCGCCCTTAACGAGCCGTTCGGGTTGACGCTCCTCGAAGCCTCCGCCGCCGGCCTGCCGCTGGTGGCGACGGACAGCGGCGGCCCCAACGACATCGTCGAGACCTGCGGCAACGGCCTCCTCGTCGACCCGCGCGCGCCGGATGCGATCGCCGCCGCGTGCCTGCGGATCCTCGACGAGCCCGATCTGTATGCGGCCTGCGTCGCGGGCGGCGCCCGCGCGGCCGCCGCCTACGACTGGGACCAGCACGCCGCCCGCTACCACGATCTGCTGCGGGCGCTGCTGGCGCCCGAGCCGCCGCTGGCCGTGCCGCGTCAGCTGCTGGTCTGCGACATCGACAACACCCTCGTCGGCTGCGCGGCGTCGCTCGGCATCTTTCGGCGCTGGCGCAGCCGCCAGGCGGGGCTGGCCTTCGGCGTCGCCACCGGCCGTTCCTTCCACTCCGCGATGGCGATCCTCGAGCAGCAGGCCAGCCCGCGCCCGCAGGTGATGATCACCTCGGTCGGCTCGGAGATCTACCATCTCGATCCCAACGGCGTGACCTACACGGCAGACCTGGCCTGGCGCGCGGTCGTCTCGACCGGGTGGGACCGCTCCGGCGTCCGTGCGGCGCTCGCCGATCTCGACGGGCTCGTGCCGCAAGGCCCGCTGGAGCAGCGCGGGCACAAGCTCAGCTATTTCGGGGACGCGACGACGGCACCGGCGGTGCGCGCCCGTCTCGCGCAGGCGGGGCACCGCGCCAGCGTGATCCACAGCCACGGACGCTACCTCGACGTGCTCCCCGCAGCGGCCTCGAAAGGGACGGCGGTCGCCCACGTCCGGGCGCTCTACGGCCTGCCGGAGCGGGCCGTGTTCGTCGCCGGCGATTCCGGGAACGACGTCGAGATGCTGCGCGCCCAGGCGCAGGCGATCATCGTGGCCAACTACTCCGACGATCTGGCGAGCCATGCCGCGCTGAAGCATTCCTACGTCGCCCGCACCTCGCACGCCCGCGGCATCATCGAGGGCGTCGGCCATTTCCGCCGGATGCTGGCCGATGCCGGCTGAGCCTTCGCATGTGCCCTCCGCGAGCGTGCTGACGCTGGTCCGCGGCCGGGCCGACCGTCTGCGCAACCTCATGCATGGGTTGGCGCGCCAGTCCGCGTCCCCACGGGAGCTGGTGATCGCCTGGATGCAGCCCGAACCCGCGCCGGACCTGCCGGACCCGGGTTGTCCCGTGCGTCACCTCCACGTGGCGGGCGAGCCGATGCCGCTCGCCGCCGCCCGCAACCGCGCGGCCGAGGCCGCCCGCGGCGAGCTGCTGATCTTCCTCGACGTCGACTGCATCCCGTCTCCCGGCCTCGTCGCAGCCTACCGCCGAGCGGCGGCGCAGGCCGAGGGCCTGTTCCTCGGCGAGGTGCTGTATCTGCCGCCCGGGTCCGAGGCGGGGAATGCCGCCGACGATGCGGCGCTCGCGCGGGCCGGGCAGAGGCATCCGGCGCGGCCGGCGGTGCCGCGAACGGGCCTGCGCCCGGAGCCGGATCCCGGCCAGCTCTGGGGCCTGTCCTTCGCTCTGCCGGCCCGCGCCTGGCACGCCGTCGGGGGCATGGACGAGGCTTACGCCGGCTATGGCGGGGAGGAGACCGACCTCGCCGTCCGCCTCGCGGCCGGCGGGTTGCCGACCTTCTGGGTGGCGGGGGCTTGCGCCTACCATCAGCACCACCCGGTCCACGTGCCGCCGCTGCAGCACTTCGAGGCGATCCTCGCCAACGCCGCCCGCTTCCACCGAAGGCACGGACGCTGGTGCATGACCTACTGGCTCGACCAGTTCCGGGCCGCCGGGCTGATCGCCTGGGACGCGGACGCCCCGGCGATCCGGCTCGTCCGCCGGCCGCGCGCCGACGAGGTCGCCGCCGCCCTGCGGCCCGACGCCCTGTTCTCCTGACGGTTTGCGAACACTCCAGCCATGAAGAAGCCCATCGCGTTCTTCGTCCATCATCAGGGACGGGGCCATGCCAACCGCACGATGGCGATCGCCGCCGAATTCGCCCGCGACCGGCCCGTCTCCGTGCTCACGGCCGGCCCCCAGCTGTTCGACGGCTTCTCCCGCGACATCGAGATCGTGCCGCTGCCGAACATGATCGGCGCGTCCGTGCCGACGCCGCGGCTCTACGCGGAGCCGACGCCGCAGGTGATGCACTGCGTGCCCCTCGGCCTCGCCGAGATGCGACAGACCATGCGGCGGATCCTCGACCACCTCGACGAGCGCGAGGTCGGCCTCTTCGTGGTCGACGTCTCGGCGGAGATCGCGCTGCTCGCGCGCATCGCCAGCGTGCCGGCGGTGCAGATCCGCATGCACGGCGACCGCTCCGACATCGGCCATGTCGGCGCCTACGAGGCCTGCGTCGGGATGCTCGCCCCCTTCGACGAGCGGATGGAGCAGGACGACTATCCGGCGTACCTGCGGGCCAAGACCTTCTACAGCGGCGGCCTCTGCACCAGCGTCGACGGCGTGCCCGGTCGCGCCGAGGCGCGCGCACGGCTCGGCCTCGATCCGGCGCGCGAGATCGTCGTGGCCGTGACGGGCGGCGGGGGCAGCGGCACGCCCTACGCGCCGCTGACGGTGGCCGCGCGCGCCGCCCCCGAGACCCTGTGGCTCACCCTCGGGCCGACCCATCGCGAGGGCCACGAGACCGACTTCTCCAACCTGCGCGAGCTTGGCTGGGTGCCCTCGGTGACCGACTACCTCGCCGCCGCGGACATCGTGCTGGCCTCGGCCGGCGACAACACGGTCCACGAGGTCGCCCGCGTGGGCGGCCGCCTGATCGTGATGCCGGAATGGCGCTACTTCGGGGAGCAGACGCGCAAGGCCGAAGCCCTGGTCCGTTTGGGCGCCGCGGTCCAGGCCCCGGTCTGGCCCGGCGATCTGCAGGGCTGGCGCGATCTCCTCGCCCGGGCGCGCACCCTCGATCCCGCCCCGCTGGGCAGCCTCTACGCGCCGGACGCCGCCGCCCGCGCCGCCGGCTGGCTCGAAGGGCTCGCCGACGAACTCTGGAGCGGCGCGGCCGAGCGACCGGCGCTCGCCGTCGTCGCCCGCTGACGGCCCGCTCAATCCCGCGCTCGATCGTCCAGGAGCCAGACCGCCCGATGTCCACCGTTTCCGTCGTGACCCTCGCCAAGGGGCGGCCCGCGCACCTGCGCAACGTGCTCCTCGGCCTCGAGCGCCAGACGCAGGCCCCCGTCGAGTTCATCGTCGCGGTGATGCAGGACGCGCCCTACGACCTCCCCGAGGTGGCCTTCCCGGTCCGTCAGATCCTGGTCCCCGGCACCGAGCTGCCGCTCGCGGCCGCGCGCAATCGCGGCGTCGCGGCCGCGAGCGGCGACGCCGTCGTCTTCCTCGACGTCGACTGCATCCCGGCCCCCGACCTCGTGGCCGACTACGCGCGCGGGCTCGCCGAGCTCGACGGCCTGCTGATGGGCGAGGTCCTGCACCTGCCCGAGAAGGCCACGGCGGGCGCCTGGACCTGCGAGGCCTTCGCCGCGGTCGCCGAGCGTCACTCGGACCGTCGCGGCCCTCCGGCTTCCGGCATCGAGATCTGCCGCGACTACCGCTGCTTCTGGTCGCTGAACTTCGCCATCCGGCGCGCCACCTTCCTCGCCACCGGCGGCTTCGACGAGCGCTACGTCGGCTACGGCGGCGAGGACACCGATTTCGGCAAGATCCTCGATCAGGCCGGCATCCCCATCGCCTGGATGAAGGGCGGGCTGGCCTACCACCAGTACCACCCGCACCACATGCCGCCGGTCCACCACCTCGCCAGCGTGGTGCGCAATGCCGAGCTGTTCGAGGCCAAGTGGGGCTACCGCACCATGGGGCACTGGCTCTACGCGTTCAAGGTGATGGGTCTGATCGACGACGCGCCCGATCGGCCGATCCGCATCCTGCGCCACCCCGAGGCCGGCGATCTCGCGCTCACCGGCCAGCAGAGCCACCAGCCCTACAGCAACGCGGCGTCCGTCATCCGCTTCCTCGAAGCCCAGGCCGCCCCGGCGGCGACTGCGTGAGGATCGCGCTCCTCGCCCATCTCCGGCATCCGGTAGCGCGCCCCTTCGCGGGCGGGATGGAAGCCCAGAGCTGGGCCCTCGCCGACGGGTTGATGGCGCGCGGGCACGAAGTGGTGCTGTTCGCCGCCGGCGACAGCGATCCGCGCTTCGCCGTCGATCCCGTGATCCCGGTGCATCATGAACGCAGCTTTCCCGGGCTGGAGCATCGCGGCGACGCCGGCCTCGTCGCCCATGTCGACGCCGGCTACGCCGCCGCCTGCGACCGGATCGCGGCCGGCGGGTTCGACGTGCTCCACAACAACAGCCTGAGCCGGCTGCCCCTGGAACGCCGGCGCATCGCGGTGGTGCCGACCGTGACGTCGCTCCATGTCCCGCCCTACGACGCGCTGCGCTGGTTCGTGGACGAAAGCCTCGGGCCCGGTCATCGGATCACCGTCACGTCGGAGGCGCAGCGCACGCTGTGGTGGCCGGACGCGGTGCCGGCAGGCGTGTCCGTCCTCCACAACGGCGTCAATCCTGGCGCCTGGCCGTATCGTGAGCGCGGCGACGGGACCGCCGTCTGGTCCGGGCGCATCGCGCCGATCAAGGGCACGCATCTCGCGGTCGCGGCGGCACGGCGTGCCGGCATGCCGCTGACCGTGTTCGGCCCGATCGAGGACCGGGCGTACTGGGAGGCGGAGGTCGCGCCCCAGATCGGCGGTTCGATCCGATACGGCGGCCACCTCTCCGGCGCCGCGCTGGCGCGCGAGATCGGCCGCGCCTCGGTCTTCCTGTTCACGCCCTGCTGGGACGAACCCTTCGGCCTCGTGGCGGTGGAGGCCATGGCCTGTGGCGTGCCGGTCGCGGGCTTCGCCATGGGCGCGGCCGAGGAGGTCGTCGGCGAGGCCGGCCGCCTCGCGCCCGTGAACGACGTGGCCGCGCTCGCCCGCGCGATCGGCGAGGCACGCGCCATTCCCCGCACCGTCCCGCATGGACGGGTCTCGCGACTGTTCACCCGCGATCTCTGGCTGGAACGCTGCGAAGCCGTGTACGCGCTGGCGCGGACGGAGCATGCCGCCCGGAACTGACCTCGTCCGATGCCATCCGGCTCCGATGCTCACGCGACCGTGAACACAGCATCGCCTCAATCCCAAGCCCAAGAGACTTCGATGGTCCTGCGCGGGCGGCCACCGATCGACCGGATCATGCCGGCGCGGTCGTTTGTTCGGCGGCGACCTGGATTGAATCTCAGGCGGTGGTGATGCTGCTCATCTGGTCCGGCTGGGGCATTTTGGTCCTGCCCGTGGTTCTCGGCACCGCCCTTCTCGTCGGCGCCTCGGGCGGGCTGGCGCTTCGCGCACTCGGCCATCCGGAGCTGACGTTCCTCGCCGTCAGCCTCGGCCTGCTCGCCGCCGCGGCAGCCAACTGGTTCGTCGGCCGAAACCTCAACGGCACGTCGCCCCGCGAACTCCTCGATCCGGCCACCAACCAGCGCGTGCTGCTGCACAGGGTCCACAAGCTGTTCTGGATCCGGATGGAATACTGGTCCGTCCCCGTGGCGCTCGCCGCCCTTGTGCCGCTCCTGGCCCTGCGCAACCTGTGAGCCGGCCGACGACGCGCGTTGCCGGCGGACCGGACGCCGTTCGGCGCGTCGCGGCTCGGCTTGCCGTCGCGATGGGAACGCCGGCGGCCGAGATGCCGGTCGCCTCGGTCGGGATCGACGGCTTCGACGCGTTCCTCGGGGCCTGCGCGCGGGGGGCGGCGAGCCCCGGCGTGCCGGAATGCCCAAAGCTCCTCCAGAGATAAGGACCGATCAGCGTGGCCAACGGCACCCGCGTATCCGAGCGTTGGTTCAACGCCGCCCTGTGGCTCGTCGCCCTGCTGTTTGCGGGCTTCCTGATCGGCCTGGGCTCGCTCGTGGTCGGCGACCTGCCGCAGGTCGAGCACCGCTACACCGTGGATCAGTTCCTCAACCCGGAGCCGGCGCGCGCCTCGGCCGCCGCCCTCAAGCAGATCCGGCGCGAGCAGGACGACGCGCGGCGGCAGGCGGAGGCGGCGCAACTAGCCCTCGACGCCGCCCGCTCGGCGACCGAGTCGGCGCGCGAGACCTTCGCGAACTGGCTGAAGACCCGCAACGCCACCCAGCGCGTCGACCAGGATCCGGGGCTCGTCGCCCGCACCGAGGGGCTGGATCAGCTCAAGGCGGCCGAGCGCGCCGTCGAGGAGCGGCTCGAAGGCCTGAACCGCACGGCCTTCGAGCTCGGCGAGCGGGAGGCGGCGCTCTCGGCCGCCGACGACGCCCTGCAGGCCGAGGCGCAGGCCAGGCTCGTTTCGGCCGAGCGCGGTCAGGAACTGCGGGTGTTCGGCTATCGGCTCGCCCTCACGCTGCCTCTCCTGATCCTCGCCGGTTGGCTTCTGTTGAAGCGCCGGCGCACGCGCAACTGGCCGTTCGTCTGGGGATTCGCCTTCGCCGCGGCCTTCGCGTTCTTCGTCGAGCTGGTGCCCTACCTGCCGAGCTACGGCGGCTACGTGCAGTACGGCGTCGGCGCGGTCCTGACGCTCGTGGGCGGCCGCGCCGCGATCAACGCGCTGCACGCCTACCGCGAGCGGCAAGCCCTGGTGGAAGCGCGGCCGGATGCCGAGCGCCGCACCGAGATCGCCACCGACGAAGCGCTCGCGCGCCTCGCCCGGAAAGTCTGTCCCGGCTGCGAGCGCGGGATCGCCCTCGACGATCCCGCCACGAACTTCTGCCCGCATTGCGGGCTTGGGGTGTTCGAGCGCTGCTCGGCCTGTTCCCAGCGCAAGAGCACGTTCGAGCGGTTCTGCCGCGGATGCGGCGAGCGCCGGATGGTCACCGCGGCCGTGACCGGTTAGCTGACGCGCAGAGAACGCCGCATGTCGACCGCTTCACACACAGGGTACCCGATGAGTCGCCCGCGCCGCGTCGGTCTGCCGTGGTACGGCCCCGAGCACTACGACGCGCTCCGTCACGGCCTCGTCGACGGCGCCAAGCTGCCGGCGTCGTACGAGGCGTGGCGCATCTCCGCCGAGCAGGTCGAGCGTGAGGTGCAGCGCAGCGGCGTCGACGTCGTTCGCGTGCCGATCGAGCTGGGCGCGTTCATCGACTGGTGCATGCGCACGGGGTCGGCGAGCGACGGCGCGGCACGCGCCCGGTACGCGGCCGAGCGCCTCGAAGAAACCGCCGCAGGGGGCTAGCGGGTCGTCCCTCGGGACGATCTGGTCGGTCCGGGGGCCTTGGGCCGCCGGGTGCCGGAGCCTCACGTATGATGCGGATCGGCGTTCCGGTTTTCGCCTCGGTTCTTCCGTTCCGCCTTCAATTCCCGCTCGGCCAGAACCCAGAACCGCATTTCCTGGCCTTCGGGGCGGTGATTGCGGTCCCAGAGGTCGTAGGCCCGCTGCCGGATCTGCTCGATCGGGATCGGTGCGTCGTCGTCGTCCATGCGTTCACTGATCTTCGTTGGGCCTGATCTGCATCCCTGCGCGATCGGAGGATCGCGCCGCGGCGTTTCGGACTTGCGGTGGCGTCGGGTCCGGCTCGAACCGAGCGATGAAGCGTAGCTGATCCCATAGATCGATACCGTGACTATCCACCAGGGCCTGGACCTGCGCCTTGGCGTCGTCGTCGCCCGCCGCGGCGATCACGGCCTGCAGGACCATCCGGCCGTCCGCGCCGAACATCATCGCCCGGTAGCACGGCACGCCCTCCGGTTCTGCCGACGGCGGCCCGCTCATCGGCCCGGCCCCGGTCCCGTGATCGATGGGCGCGCCCGGGCGATCGGGGCGCGTCCACCGTCGATGCGCCGACCCTCGCCATCCGCACGAACGTCGTTGTCGTGGCCCGCCATGGGATTTGCCGCGCTGGAAACGGCGGGAGCACGAGCGTCTCGCAGGCGCTGACGGCCGGGATTCTAGTCAGCGATGGTCTAGAACTGCACCTTCGGAGGGGATTCGCACTAACATAGGATAGCTTGTGGATCGGTGCGGTGCGTTCCCCCAAGAGCGGAGCCGATCTTCTGGCGGCATCTCCTCTCCGTGCCCACGTCGAGGCCGAGATGCCCTAACGCTGCGGCTAGTTCGACGCCCTGCCGCGCGACCGCGCCACCGTGGCGCGGGCTCGACGGCGGGCGGTGCGAGCGGCGGCACGCCGCACGCTTGAGCTGTGAATAGCCGCCTTCCAGATGGGACCGGTCCGGACCGAACCGCGTTGCCGGAGTCCCAAGGGTTGCGGACGGAGTGCGGAATGGCCGAGCGTCGACGGAAGGTGGCAGAGCCGGCACCTGCGCAGCTGGACGACGCCCCCCTCGTCCCGATCGGGGCGCTCGCGGTTTCGCTCCTGGACATTGCTGCGCAGGCCGGATCGAGCCGGTCGAACGCGTCGAAGCCGGTCGTGCACGTCGCGCGCGACGCGCGTCGTCTCGACGACCTCGCCCGCGTCCTGCGCGCGCTCGCTCCGAACGCCGAGATCCTCGTCTACCCCGAATGGGACTGCCTGCCGTTCGACCACGCGTCGCCGTCCCGGGCGACGATGGGAGCGCGCGCCGCGGTGCTCCGCCGGCTGAGCGGTAAGGGAGCGCCGCCGGACTTCGTCATGACCACGGGGCCGGCGCTCGCCCAGCGCGTCCCGCCGCGAGCGACCTGGGACGACGCGCACGTGCCTCTCGCGATCGGCGACCGGATCGATCCGGAGCGGATCACCGCCGCCCTGGTCCGTCTCGGCTACGTCGTGGACGAGCGCGTCGACGAGCCGGGCGAGGTCGCCGTGCGCGGCCGCACCATCGAGGTGTTCCCGGCCGACGCGGCCAGGCCGTCCCGCATCGAGCACGCGGACGGCCGCGTCACGGCGATCCGGGTCTACGATCCGATCACCCAGCGATCGGTCGGAGACGTCGACCGCCTCGTGATCGATCCGGCCACCGAGATCGTCCTCGCCGCGGGTTCGGAAGAGCGGCTGCGCCCCTTCACCGGCCAGGAGCACGCCCTCGCCCGATTCTACCCGCGCCTGGTGACGCCCCTCGACTATCTTCCCGATGCCGGCCTCGTGGTCGAGGAGGGAGCGTCCGCGCGGATGGCCGCCTTCTTCGAACAGATCGACGAGGCGCGCGCGATGAAGCGCGCCGGGCGGAACGGCCGGAGCGACGTGGGGCGCGGAGACGACTTGTATCTGTCGCTCTCGGACTGGACGAAGGCGGTCGAGGCGCGGACGCTCTCCGCGGCGACCCGGGACGCGGCCAAGGACATCGCCCTGCCGAGCCTGGCGGGGGCCGCGCGTTCGACGGCTGCCTTCGCCAAGGTGCTCCGCGCGGAGTTGAAGGCCGGGCGGCGGATCGTCCTGGCCGGCCCGACGCTTCCGCTGCGCCGGCTCGTGCGCGAAGCATCCGCGGTGGCCGACCGCGCGGTTCGCCTGATCGACGGTTGGGCGGAGGTGGCCTCGGCCAAACCGGGGGAGGTCCTCGCCTTGCAGGCGCCCCTCGGGGCGGGTTTCCACGCCGACGGCGCCACCGTGATCGCGGCGGCCGACCTCTACGGCCCGGATGCCGCGCCGGTTGGTCCCGCAGGCCACGTCCTGCCGCTGTGCGAGGTCGATCTGCGCCCCGGCGACGTCGCGGTCGACCGCGACCGCGGCCTGTGCGTCTTCGAGGGCTTGGAGCAGGTCGCTGCGGTCGGCGACAGGCCGGCGACGGAAGCCCTGCGCCTGCGGTTCGCCGACGACGCCGTCCTGATGGTGCCCGTCGCCCAGGCCGACCGGATCTGGCGCTACGGCTCCGAGCCGAGCGCCGTCACCCTGGACAAGCTCGACGGCGGCACGTGGGCCCGCCGCCGCCTAGAGGCCGAGGCGACGATGGCGCGGACCGCCCGCCACATGCTGGAGACGGCCCGCGAACGTCGCGAGGCGGGCGTCCCGGCGATCCGGCCTCCGGCTCGGGAGATGGAGCGCTTCGCGGCCGGTTTCGGCTTTCCGCCGACGCACGACCAGGCCGCGGCCATCGAGGCCGTGGCGACGGATCTCGCTTCCGGAGTGCCGATGGACCGGCTCGTCTGCGGCGACGTCGGCTTCGGCAAGACCGAGGTGGCCCTGCGCGCGCTGGCGGCAGCGGTGTTCGCCGGGCGGCAGGCGGTGCTCATCGCGCCGACCACGGTGCTCGCGCGCCAGCACGCCGAGACGCTGCGCCGACGCTTCGGCCGCTTCGGCATCGCGGTGGCGCAACTCTCCCGCCTGGTATCCCCGGCCGAGGCCAGGCGCGTGAAGGCGGGCCTCGCCGACGGCACGGTGCGGCTGGCCGTCGGCACCCACGCCCTGGCCGGGCGCGGCGTCGCCTTCGCCGACCTGGGCCTCACGGTGATCGACGAGGAACAGCGCTTCGGCGTGAAGACCAAGGCGGACCTGCGTCGTCTCGCCGGCGGAGGCCACGTGCTGACGCTCACCGCGACGCCGATCCCGCGCACGCTGCAATCCGCCCTCGTCGGCCTTCAGAGCCTCAGCATCCTGGCGACGCCGCCGGCGCTGCGTCAGCCGGTCCGCACGATCGTCGCCGCGTTCAATCCCGATACCCTGCAGGACGCGCTCGTTCGCGAGCACCGGCGCGGCGGGCAGAGCTTCGTGGTCTGTCCTCGCGTCGAGGATATCGAGCCGATGGCCGAGCGCCTGCGCGCCCTCGTTCCCGACCTCGAGGTCGTCGTCGCGCATGGCGGCCTGAAACCGTCGGAGATGGACGAGGCGATGGTGCGCTTCGCCGACGGCGACGGGGACGTGCTCCTCGCCACCGCGATCATCGAGAGCGGGCTCGACGTGCCGCGCGCCAACACGATGCTGGTCTGGGAGGCGGCCAAGTTCGGGCTGGCGCAGCTCCACCAGCTGCGCGGCCGGGTCGGGCGCGGCCAGCGCCGCGGCGTCGTCCACCTGCTCTTCGATCCCGATGCCCCCCCGAGCCCGGCCGCCGAGCAGCGCATGCGGGCGCTGGAGGCGATGGACCGTCTCGGCGCAGGCTTCGCGATCAGCGCCCGCGACCTCGACCTGCGCGGCGCGGGCGATCTCGTGGGCGAGGATCAGGCCGGCCACGCCAAGCTCGTCGGCCTCGGTCTCTACCGGCATCTTCTCGAGCTCGCGCTCCGCCTCGCCAAGGGCGAGGAGGCCGAGGATTGGTGCCCCGAGATCGAAATCGGGCTTCCCGGCGGCATCCCGGGCGATTACGTGCCCGAGCCCGAGATCAGGCTCAGCCTCTACACCCGCCTGCTGCGCCTCCGGGACATCGAAGCGATCGAGGCGCTTTCGAGCGAGGTCGAGGATCGCTTCGGTGCTTCGCCGGAACCCGTCTCGGCGCTGTTCGCCCTCGGGCGCCTGCGTGCGGCCTGCCGTACGCTCGGCGTCGCCCGGTTGAGCGGCGGCTCGCAGGGTATCGCAGCCGACCTCCGGCCCGGCATCAAGGCCGGGCCGATGCCGGCCGAGGACGACCTCGTCGTCCGCGAAGGCCGCGTCGTCCTGCGCCGCTCCGTCACCGAGCCGACGGAACGCGCCGCGCTGGCCATGGACCTCCTCGATCGGCTGCGGGCGGCACAGGAGCGAAACGGCCAGCGTTGACATCGCCGGGCCGCATCGACCCGCAAGACGCCGACTTCGTCTCGCGGGTCGATGACGTTCGCCACCGGCTCCGGCGCGATCGGTGCTACCGTGCCGGCGTTCGCGGACTCTCGCCGTCGGACGCCACTCGTTCAGGAATCGATTCGATGCGTCACCCCCTGGCCTCGGCCGCACTCCTCGTCCTCCTCGGCACGGCCGCGCAGGCGCAGGGTCTGCAACAGGGGGCACGGGAGGGCTCGCGGCGCGGCGAGGAGATGGCCGGCCCACTCGGAGCCGTCGTCGGCGGCGCGATCGGTGCGGCCGTCGGCACCGCCAACGGCATCCTCGGGATCGACCGCCGCGAACGCTTCCGGATCTACGCCCACGCCGAGCGACGGCCGTCGTTCGCTTATGGCGGCCCGGTTCGCGTCGGGACCGTGCTGCCGGAGGATGGCATCGTCTACTACGACGTTCCTCGCGAGTTCGAGCTCGTGGGCTTCAACTACACCATCGTCAACGACCATCCGGTGCTGGTCGAGCCGGGCACCCGTCGCATCGTCGAGGTGATCGATTGAAAACCGCTCCGCGATCGGGGCGAATCCCAGGGATGGCGCGCCGCGACGGATCGCGTGATGCGACGATCGCGGGCGCTGTTCCCGCGCAGAATCAGATGAGAGCCATGCAGTCGGCCGAGCGGCCGGTCGATCTCAGGCCGCGTGGTGCAGCGCGTCGACGACCTGGGCTGCCTTGTAGGGTTTCGGCACGAACAGGCCGTGGTCCGGCACCTCCGCGTCGGCGAGCCGGTGCCGCCCCGAGGTCAGGACGAGCCGGATGTCCGGCCAGGCCGCGGACACGCGTCCGGCCAGGGTGACGCCGCACATCGTCCCCGGCATGTCGACGTCGGTGAAGATCGCCGCGATATCCGAGCGCTCGTGCAGGATGAACCAGGCCTCGTCCGCTTGACGGGCCTCGATCACCGCGAAGCCGGCATCCTCCAGCATCTCGACCGCGTACATGCGCACGAGGTCGTCGTCTTCGACGACGAGAACGAAGGAATGGTCGAGGTCGCGCTTCACCGGCATGGTTGTCCAACAGAAGTCGACGTCTTTGGTTGCCGGCTTCGCTCGCATTGGCCGCATGGTCGCGTGAAGGCAGACGCAGCTTCGCGCATCATGAATATCGTCGCTGCTCTTGGAATTCGAAGCCTGCTTTCGGCGTCACCATTCGGAAAAGCTCAATCCGTGCGGTTCGTCGATCTCACCCGACAGGGAAAGGGCGATGCACCGGCTGCGATACCGATGACGGCCGATGTCCTGAAATTCGCTCGCGGTCGACCGTGAGCGGTCGAGCAAGCAGCACGCGAAGCCCGCCGACCGACCCGAAGGCTGGTACCCGTCACGTGAGAGCGGCCACGGTCGGTGATGCGAAACACCGGCGGCTGCATCGGGCGACCGGATCACGCCGTTTCGGCGGGTGCACCTCATCTACAAAGGCTCCGGCATCACGATCGTATGTTCCTGATCGCGAGGTCCTTGGCTGACCGAAAATCTTCCTCGACCAAGCGTACCCAACACCGTCCGTCCTGCCGAGCCGATCGTCGGTCGAGGCGTGCTCGGCACCAAGCGCGCCGACACACATCCCGTCGGTCAGCGCAGCAACAGCAGTGCGCCGCCGATCACCACGGGGATGGCGACGATCGCGCTGTAGAACACCGGCATGACCCAGGATCGTTCGCCGTGAACGTCGGCCGCCGCCCGAACCTGCTCGGATGCCGCCTCGGTCTCGCGGGCCAGCTTGATCCGCTGCGGGGTCGGGGGCGTATCCCCGGCCTCGTCGCAGGTTCCGAGCGGTGCCGCCCCGACATCGCCGTGGCTCGCCTTGTCGCCCGTCCGGCCGCTGTCGATGTCGGCCTTCAGCTGCGCCGAGGTCGGATTCTCGCTGTCCGGCGCCTCGCCGAAATCGAGGTTGCCCGGGGCGGGGGGCGTTTCGGAACGAAGGGTCATTGCGGGTTTTCCCAAGCTGGACGTCGGCACCGGGAACGCCCGGATCCGAGTGCGGTTCAGTTGGCGTTTCGCTTCGCGGGCTGCGGGTAGGCCGGATTTCCGGCCGGCACGGCGCCGGTGTTCGCGGACGACGTGCCGCCGTCCTTGCCGGTCGTCGATCCCGTGACCTCCGCCCGCGAGGCCGCCTGGCTCTGGCTGGCATAATCGGGCGGCGCGCTGGCTCCCTGCCACACCATGAGGCCGACCAGGGCCGCGATCATCAGCCCGACGCTGGCCACCAGCACGTAGAGTGCGGGCTTGCCGCGCTTGCCCTGTCGACCGGACTGCCCAGAGAGTTGTTCTGCCACCGTGAAACCTCGCTCGTCCGATCTTGCCGGACATCGAGCAAGTAACTTGCGGCTCGCGCGATAGGTCCGCCCCTGTGGCGCTATCGACCGTCGATCCGGCACGACGGGCAAACCTCGCGCCGGGTCTCTGCAACATTCGCCGCGACGGTTCGGATCGACGTCATCGTGGCGCGGCCCTTTGGCAGCTCTCGGTTCCACGGATGTTTCCGGCCCTACTTCGAGTGATCTCGAAGAGGAAATCATCGTGTCCCAATCCGATCTCGATCCGGCCCGCGTGCTGATCGCCTTCTATTCCCGCTCCGGTTCGGTCGAAGCGCTGGCCGTGGGCGCAGCCGACGCGGCGCGTGCGGCCGGCGCCGAGGTGCGCCTGCGTCGAGCCCGCGAGGTCGTCGACGCCGATGCGATGGCGAAGGTCGACGGCTGGGCCGAGAACGCCGCGCGACAGAACGCGCTCTATCCGGAGCCGACCCATGAGGATGCGGAGTGGGCGGACGCGATCCTGTTCGGCACGCCGTGCTACTTCGGCGCGATGGCCACGGAGCTGAAGGCCTTTCTCGATCGGCTCGGCCCGCAATGGAAGCGCGGCGCGCTGTCGGGCAAGGTCGGTGGCGCCTTCGCCGTCGCCTCGTGGCCGCATGGCGGATCCGAGGTGGTGACGTTGTCGCTCTACGCGCCGATGGCCCATTTCGGCATGGTCATCCTCCCGCCGGGCTACACCGACGAGGCGATGCTCGAGGCCGGCTCCCCTTACGGCGCGTCGGCCATCGTCGGAGCCGAGAACGCCGATCCGCGGCCGGAGGATCTCGATGCCATCCGCCATCAGAGCCGCCGTACGGTGGCGATCGCCCAGGCCCTGATCGCCGCCGACGAGATGCCGTGCCGCCGAAAGTGATCCCCGGCACGGTGCCGCGAGGTTCTGCCGCACCGACGAAGCGAGCGGTGCGGCGTTGCCCGCGGCGAACGTGAAGGAACTGGCATGGCCGACAAGGCAGACGTGACGACGTACATCCTGAAGCAGGCGCTGGCGGCCAAGGTCGGCGACCACGTCGAGATCGCGGTTGAGGCTGAGGACGGGACGCGGTTCAAGATCCGCTCGACGTCCGAGCAGCTCGACGCGCTGGTGGGCGACCTCGACGGCATCCTCGATGCCGACGACGCCGACGCCGCCTAGCATCCCCGGAACGGCTTCACCCCCGAACGCTTCCCCAACGTTCCCCCAGAGAACGTCCCTCGAAGAACGAGCCCTGCCATGATCCACGCCGATACGCCGATGCCGGGAGAGGATCCCGGCGCCCTGATCGAAGATCCCGCCCGCCTCGACGAGGTCGTCCCGGCGACCGAGGAGGACATCGAGGCCGATCCGCAGCCCCAGCCCAACGTCCCGACGGAAGACGATCCCGAGGTCAAGGACACCGAGGTTCAGCCGACCTGAGAATCCTTGCGCAAACCGATCGAACGGATGCGCGCGGGTACAACCTCGCGCGCATCCGTCGTTTCGCATCTAGAAGAGCGCGACGAGCCCGACGCCGAGGACCATCAGCACCCCGCCGAGGATGCGCCAAAGGCTCGCGGGATGGCGCTCGAACCCGACCCAGCCGAAATTGTCCAGGACGATCGAAGTGGTCACGCCCGCCGTCACCAGCAGGCCGAGGAACGGAGCCGCACCGATTCGACGCGCGACGACGAACTGCGCGAGGATGATGCATCCGCCGAGGATGCCGCCGAGCCACGCCCACCACGGCATCGCCGCGGCCTGCGCCACCGTCGGCCACGCGAGCTTGCCCGCGAGCAGGCCGACCACGAGGATGCAGGTGGCCGTGCCGGCGACGACGATCAGGCCCGCCGTCAACGATTCGTCCAAGCCCTTCGACAGCGCGCCGTTCTGCCCGGCCTGGACGGCGTTGGCGACGCCGGCGAGAAGCACGAAGCCGTAGAGATACCACATGGTCGCGATCTCGCATGATGAGATTTGTCGACATAGGGCGCCGAGCTCAGATGCGGATCGATAGGACCGGCGACATCTCGTCCTTCGCGCCTCTCGTGCACAATTCGACGGGCGGGAAACGCCGAAGATATTTTAGACGCGCGAGCTTCATAGGCCTGCGACGCGACGCATCAACGGCACCGGCCGACGAGGATTCGCCGCTGCGAAAGGCCGCCTCGTCATCGACGTCGCCGCCGACGCGTGCGCGGAGGCCTTCGCCGTCGCAGGTTCGGAAGCGGATCGAACGGGAACGGCGCTAATCGCGAAGTGCCGCTGCGAGCTCGGCGAAGGCGTCGGTGCTCGCGGGTTGCCAGGGGTCTTGCCGCAAGGCCGCGTAGATCCTCGGAATGACGATCATGGCCTGGTCGAGCTCCGGGTCCGAGCCGGCGTGATAGCCGCCCATCACGCGCAGGTCGCGGGTGTCCTCGTAGCGCATGATCAGGTTCTTCAGGGCGCGGACGAGGTCCCTCTGCTCCCGTGTCCAGACCAGGTCGGCAAGCCGGGAGATCGAGCCGAGCAGGCTGATCGCCGGATAGCGGCCCTGGTCGGCGATCGCCCGGTCGAGCACGATATGGCCGTCGAGCGTGCCGCGGATGCTGTCGGCCACCGGGTCGTTGTGGTCGTCGCCATCGACCAGGACCGAGAAGATGCCCGAGATCGTCCCGCCGCCCTCGATGCCCGGCCCGGCCCGTTCGAGGAGCCGCGGCAGATCGCCGAACACGCTGGGCGGATAGCCGCGCGCCACGGGGGGCTCGCCCGCCGCCAAGGCCACGTCCCGCGCGGCATGGGCGAAGCGGGTGACGGAATCCACGATCAGCAGAACCGATTGCCCGCGGTCGCGAAAGTATTCCGCGACCGCCATGGCCGTCTTCGGCGCCTGACGACGCATCATCGGGCTCTCGTCCCCGGTCGCGACGACGACGACGGATCGCGCGCGGCTCGCCTGGATCGGGCCTTCGAGAAACTCGCGCACCTCGCGTCCGCGCTCGCCGACCAGGGCGACCACGACGGTGTCGAACCCCTCGCACCGGGCAAGCATCGCGAGCAGGGTCGATTTCCCCACGCCCGATCCGGCGAAGATGCCGATGCGCTGCGCCGCGCAGAGCGGCGTGAACAGGTCGACGGCCCGTACCCCGGTCCTGAGCGGGCGCTCGACCCGCGACCGCTGCATCGCGGGCGGCGGGTCGGCGTCGAGCGGCATCGGATGCTCGCCGGCGGGCAGGTCGCCCAGCCCGTCGACGGGCTGCCCGAGGGCGTCGACGACCCGGCCCTTCCACGCCTCGCAGGGGCGAGGGTCGCGGGCGCCGACCCGGTAGGCCAGCATGTCCAGGCCGACCTCCACCTTCGCGTCGAAGAGCTTGAGCAGCACGCCGTCGCGGTCGATGCGGATCACCTCGCCCTGCTGGGGCCGATCGTCCGCCGAGACCTGCATGCGATCCCGTGCCAGACGAGGGCTCGCATGGTTCGCTCCCGTGCAAATGTTAAGGTTTCGAGGTCTGATGTGCAGCAAAGGCGCCGTCAGGGAACGAACACGGAGCGGACGCAGCCGTCCTTCTTGTGCTTGAACATGGCGTAGCCGCGCGGCGCATCTTCGAGCGAGAAGTGGTGCGTCGCCAGGAACGACGGGTTCAGCTCGCCCTTTTGGGCGTGGGCAAGCAGACGATCCATGTAGGCCTGCCCGTGCTGCTGGGCCGTGCGAACCGTGAGACCCTTGTTCATGATCGCGCCGACCGGGAACTTGTCCATCACCCCGTAGACCCCCAGGATCGAGAGGGTTCCGCCTTTCCGGCAGGCCAGGATCGCCTCCCGCAGCGCCTGGCCGCGATCCGTGTGCATGTGGGTGAGTTGCTTGGCGCGGTCGTAGGCGTATTGCAGGCCGGTCCCGTGCGCCTCCATGCCGACGGCGTCGATGCAGGCATCGGGTCCGCTGCCTCCGGTCATCTCCCTGAGCACATCCAGGACGCTGTCGACGTCCTCGTAGTTGATGGTCTCGGAGCCGACATGCTCGCGCGCCATCCGGAGCCGCTCAGGCAGACGGTCGATCCCGATCACCCGTTCGGCCCCCATCAGGAAGGCGCTCCTCTGCGCCATCAGCCCGACGCCGCCACAGCCCCAGACCGCCACCACGTCGCCGCGCTGGATGTTGCAGAAATCCGCTCCCATGTAGCCGGTCGGAGCGGCATCGGAGAGGAACAGCACCTGCTCGTCCGGGAGGCCATCCGGCGCCTTGAAGCAGTCGTTGTCGGCGAAGGGGACGCGCACGTACTGGGCGTGCGCCCCGGCATAGCCGCCGAATGCGTGCGTGTAGCCGTAGATGCCCGCGGTCGGGTACCCGAAGACGGGCTCCTGCAGTTCCGGTTTGGGATGGGTGTTGTCGCACAACGAAGAAAGCTTGTTCTTGCAATACCAGCATTGGCCGCAGGTGATGAACGACGGTACCACGACCCGGTCGCCCTTCTTGACCTTCTTCACCTCGGGTCCGATCTCCTCGACCACGCCCATGAACTCGTGACCGATCACGTCGCCGGCTTTCATGGTCGGGATGTAGCCGTCGATGAAATGCAGGTCGGAGCCGCAGGTGGTCGACATGGTGACCCGCAGGATGCAGTCGTGCGGATTGACGATCTCGGGATCCTTGACGGTCTCCACACGCAGGTCGTTGACGCCGTTCCAGATGAGTGCGCGCATGAAAAGGCTCCTGGTCAGCGAGGGTCGGGTCGAGCCGCGGGCTGACGCTCGGTGGTCGGGATCTCGCCGGTCTGGACGAGGGCTTTGAAGTAGTGGAGCGACTTGCTCGCCAGCGACGCCGGAAGGGTGTCGCCGAGCATCTGGGTGGCGATCCGGCCGAGCATGCCGCCGGGCGGATCGAGGCTGACGTGCAGAGCCACCACCGTGCCGCGGCTGCCGGCGGCGCGGAAGCGCACCGACACGTCCCGGATCAGGGCATCGTCGCCTTGTGCCTCCCAGCGGAGGGCTTCGCCGGGCCGGTCGTCCGTCAGGCGCATGTCCCAGGAGCCGAGATCGTGCCCAACGCTCCACCGCGTCTGTCCGTCGCCCGTGGTCTCGACCGCCGCAAAGGGCGCCATGATCCGCTGCAAGGTCTCGGGCTCGCGCAAACGGCGGTACAATTCATCGGCGGGAACATCCTCGATCGTGATCGAGCGCTCGATCTCCGGTTTTCGCCAAGCTGCGGACCCTCGGTTCGGATCGCCTCCGGTTCGTCCCCCGGACGCGCTCCGCTGCGCACCGAGCACGCCGATCGCGGCGACGCCGGCCGCGGCCGCGAGGGCAAGCCCGATGAGGCCCGGGGTGGAAAGACCGCCGGACGCGTCCTGTCGGCCTTGCCGACGGCCGGGTCCCAACCACGGGTCCTCCGCCGCGTGCGTACGCGCTGCCCGCTCGCCCCGCTCCCGTCGGGAGAATCCATCCTGCCCATAGGTCATGGCGCACCTCGAAAGCGGGGAACGACCCCATATCGCGGGTCGAAACGTTGCTGGGTCGCAGAAACGCGTTGTTTATCTCGATCAAATCTTGTCGAACCGGGACATGTTGAAGATGGATCGAATATTGGGCGGAACGATCGTGGTGCCCGCTACGAGAAAACTTGCGGCCCTACGCAGCGGAGACGGTTCCGGCCACTCGTCTCTGCTTCCGAGCGCCCCATCCCGAACCATGTCGCACCGCGATCGCGATGCGGACGGCGGGTCGGGCGAAGCGCCTTGGCCCGTGAGGGGTTGAGGCCACATCACGCCCGAGATCGACGTTGAGGCGGCACGCTCCCAAGTTTCTCGGGAGCACCGGCCCGGTCTGAATTCCGGGCCGGTGATCGACGGTGATCGGAGGGAACCTTATGGCAGAGCTACGCTAGCGCGTGCCCGACGCGTCTTGCGTTTGGCCGCTGCCCTGCCCGGCAGAATTGGCCCGCGTCGGAGTTCCGGCGCCCCCTGCCTGAGAGGTTGATCCGGTCGTCTGCGGGTTGGGATTACCCGGGGCGTTCGCGTTGGCCGTCATGCCGCCCAGGAACTCGCCGCGCTGCCAGTTCGGCATCCCGACCGAGGCGAGCAGGTTCGTGGTCAGCGTGCCGGTCGGCTCGAGCCCCTGCGCCTGCTGGAAGTGGGTCGCGGCGATGGTCGTGTCGTTGTTCCAGTTGCCGTCGAGGTGGCCGGCCGCGTAGCCGCGCAGGTTCAGCACCTGCTGGATCTGGCGCACGCCGTCGGAATTCATCCAGAGCGGCTCGCCGGCGCTGTCCGCACGCTCCAGGGCGATGCGCTGGTTGTCGACCTGCCGATCACCTCCCGGCCCGGACGCCTGGCTCGGCTGCGGGCGCGCCACGCCGGCGGCCTGCGGGCCCGTGCCATGCCCGGCCGAGAAGATCGGGTCGGTCAGGCCGAGGGCGGCGATCAGGCCGACTTCGAGCCGTCCCGTCGGCTCCAGCCCTTGCGACTGCTGGTAGCTGCGCGCGGCCTGCACGGTCGCCGGCCCCCATCGGCCGTCCACCTGCCCGGTGTTCCAGCCCTGCTGGTTCAGCGCCTGCTGGATCTGCCTGACGCCGGCCGGGCTGACATGGAGCGGCGTCCCGCGGCTGTCGGCGCGCTCGACCACGATGCGCTGATTGTCGACCTGCTTGGTTCCCTGGTCGCCGGCCTGGCCGCCCTGGCCGTTGCGTCCACCGGCGTTGCCGAGGATGATGTCCTGCTCCAGGCCGAGACCATAGACGAGCGGGATGGTAAGGGACCCGGTCGGCTCCATGTTCTGCGCCTGCTGGAAGCTGCGCGCTGCCGAGGCGGTCTGCGGGTTCCAACGGCCATCCACGGTGCCCGTGCTGTAGCCCTTCTGGGTCAACGCCTGCTGGACCTGCCGCACGCCCGCCGAGCTGACGTAGATCTGCGTGCCCTGACCATCCGGCTGGTCCTGGGCCACGCGCTGGTTGCTGACCGCGGATTGTTGAGCCTGAGCATAGCCGCCCGCCACGGCGGCGAGGACAGTCGTCGTGAGAAAGAGATGCTTCAGCACCATGATGAACCTCCTTTCATGGACGTAGGGACGAACCAGGGCGACCACGCCCCGTTCCTGCGGACGATCCCCTAGGGAACCTCCGATGCTGGCAGGTTTCCCGGGATGGAGGGGTACGACGGCGGGGCACGCGAGGGCCGGGTCCGAAAGGTCCCTAAGGGAGTGCCCGGATCGTCCTGCGAGGCGGGGCACGTCACACTGACGGCTGCAGGGGTGGCCCCGCCGCCCTCGACGCGGAGGATCGACGTGAGCGACGGGCATTTCCAAGCCGACACGGATGCCTGCGCACGCGAGGCTCGGGCGGCCATCGAGGGTGTGCTCGAGCGGCGGTGTCCCGAGCTGAAGATCGCCTTCTGGACCGCCGTCGACAGGCACTATCGGCGGGAAGCCCCGTCCGGCCCTCGGCAGGGGGCACCCGCAAGCCCGAGCCCCGATCTCCGGGCGCCGACGCAGCCGCGATAGGCATCGTCCTAAGGACATATCCGCGGAACGACGTCGGCAGCCCCCGGTTCGCGATGGGAACGGCGTCCTCGCCACGCAGGGCGGCCCGAAAGGTTCGCGTATGCTCCCCGTCCTCGAAGGCACGGCCGGCGCCGTCGTGATGGGGATCGTCCTCCTCGACGTCTTCCTAACCGTTCTCTACGCCCGCATCGGCACCGGGCTGCTCGCCGAGCGGGCTGCGCATCTCGCGTGGCGCGTCCTGCGCCGCGTCGCGGAGGCGGCCGGCCCGCAACGCGGCATCGTGCTGTCCTTCTGTGGGCCGACCATCCTCGTCCTCTACGTCCTGCTCTGGGCCGGCGGCCTGACCCTCGGTGCGGGCCTCATCATCCACCCTGGGCTCGGCACTGGAGTCCAGGCGAGCAGCGGCCCGACGCCGACGAACCTCGTGGCCGCGCTCTATGCGGGGGGCAGCAGCATCGCGATCGTCGGCGCCAGCGACTTCCGGCCGACGACCGACGCCTATCGCCTCGTCTATCTGGCGAACTCCCTGGTCGGGATGTCGGTGACCTCGCTGGTCCTGACCTACGTCATGCAGGTCTACGGTGCCCTTCGAGAGCGCAACGCGCTCGGGCTGCAGCTTCACCTCCTGTTGGGGGAGACGTCCGACGCGGGCGAGATGCTGGCGCGGCTCGGGCCGTGCGGGCAGTTCAGCGCCGGCTACAGCCATCTTGTCGCGCTCGGCGGGGCGATGGGCGCGATGAAGGAGGCGCACCACTTCTATCCGGTGCTGTTCTACTTCCGGTTCCGGCAGCCGTACTACTCGATCTCGGCCCAGGCCCATCTCGTGCTGGACGCGGTATCGTTGATCCGGAGCACGCTCGCGGACGAGAACGCATCTTGGCTGAAGGAGGCTGCGGCGGTCGAGGCGCTGTGGCGGGTCGCCCGGATGTTAGCTGTCACCCTCGAGACAGCCTTTCTTGCAAGCGATCTCCCCGAGGCGATCCCGGCAAGCAGCGTCGAGCGTTGACGGTGGCGTGGCGATTGGGAGAGGTCGGCCGCCCGGCTCGCCAGAGAAGGCATCGCGGTCGTTCGGGACGAGACGGCCGCTAACGCCTACCTCGAACTGCGCGCACGATGGTCCCCGCACATCGCGCGGCTCGCCCTTGCGATGGCCTACCGCCCCACGGACATCGCGGCACACGGATAGGAAACGCCCTAAGGGTGTGGCCGGATGTGCCTTCGCCGAGGCAGCGGGAGGGTAGGGCCGGCCGTTCCGAAGGAAGCCCGATGAATATCCTCGCCCAAATCACCTCGTTCGATCCCGTCGTAACTCCGGCGGCTCGTGTGCCGCGGCATTCGCGCGAGGAGGAACATGACGGCGGCCCCTGCACCTTCGCCAGCAGGCTCGCGGGTCTCATCCCCCTCACGCTGCAGGATCTGGCGGCGATCGACGGGCTGATCGGTTATGCCCGGCCGGTGGAACGGCACACGATGCTGCTCGATCAGGGATGCGTCGCTGACCACGCGCTCGTCATCCTCGACGGGTTCGCATGCCGTCACAAGCGCCGCATGTCCGGCCGCCGCCAAATCGTCTCCTTTCTCCTCCCCGGCGATCACTGCGATCGCGGTGCCGTCCACGCCTATCCGCTCGACCACGCCATCGAGACCCTCACCCAATGCCGTGTCGCCAAGATCCCGCGCGCGACGTATCTCGACCTGCTCGGGCAGCATCCCCGGCTGGCACTCGCGCTGCAGCGCGCGAAGCTTGTCGAGGAGGCGATGGCGCGCGAGTGGATCGCCAGTCTCGGCATGCGCTCGAGCATCGAGCGCATGGCGCATCTCCTGTGCGAGTTGATGGAGCGGCTCGGATCGATCGGGCAGGCATCGGACGGCCACTACGACCTGCCGCTGACACAGGTCGATCTCGCGGACGCTCTCGGTCTGTCGAGCGTGCACGTCAACCGTTCGATCCAGTATTTACGCCGGGATGGACTGATCGCGCTGAACAGGCGTCATCTGCAGATCCTTGCACCCCGACGGCTGTATGAGCTCGCGGAGTTCGAAGCCGCGTACCTTTCGCATTCGCCGCTCGGCACCGGCCTGCCCACCGGTGGCCCGGTCGCTCCATACGAGCCGGGCCATCGAGCTTATTCGTGAGGCTTGTCGGCGGGCTGCACGCCGGCGGCCGATGCGATGAGAACCGCTTCCGGCAAGGTGCGCGCGCCCAACGCCTCCATGACCCGGGCGCGATAGATCTCCACCGTCCGCGGGCTCAAGCCCATGGAGCGGGCGATGGTTTTGTTGGTGCCGCCCGCAAGCAAGCCCTCGAGCACGGCATGCTCTCGTCGCGACAGCGCTGCGATGCGGGCCCGCGCTTCGTCGCGCGCATCCGTGCGTTCCTCCGTGACGCGGATTCCGGCCAGTGCCGTCCTGACCGCGAACGAGAGCGCCTCCGGCACCCAGGGCACTTCGAGGAAATCGACGGCACCCGCCTTCATGACGCGCACCCCCAGGCCGATGTCTCCACCACTCCGGCCGATCGCCACGATGGGCAGGTGCGAACGCGAGGATCTGAGCGCGTTCGCTACGGCCAGATCGTCGACATCCGTCAGGTCGATCACGACGCAGCCCGGCAGGAGAGCGCCCGCTACGCTGAGGAAGGCTTCGCCGTTCGCAAAGGCCCGGACCTCGTATCCATCGGCTTGCAAAGTGCCGACAAGATCGTGTCGCGTGTGGTCCTTGGGTGCAATCACGTAGACGCGCGAACCGACGTCGGCCGTGATGTCCTGGGCGATGCCGCCTGCAAACCGTATGTGCCCGTCGATGTTCGGTATGGGGAAGAAGGTATCACGGATGCGCCGGACGGCGTGGTCCGAGGCGCGCACGATGCGGTACTTCAGGACCGTCATCTCCCCACCGCTGGCACGCTCCAATCCCCGTGCTGTTCCGTCGCGATCCTCGGGATGAACGCTGGCGAGCCAGCTCGCGACATCCTTCATGCTCTCGATGGGCATGCCCCAAACTTGCGAGAAAGCCGGGCTGAGGTAGTCGAGCTGCCCGCTTTCGAGATCGGCGAGCCAGAGCACGTTCGTCGAGTGCTCGGCGAAGCGCCGGAACCGTTCCTCGCTGATCCGCAGATCTGTCTCTGCGCGCTTCTCGCGATCGACGTCCTGCACCACGACGATGGCGCCGTTGATCGCGTCATCGACATCGTTGAACGGCGCTGCGCTGACACGCGTCCAGCACTCCCGACCATCCGGAGCCGTGTAGATGAAATCGAGTCCGGGAACGACGGTCTCACCGCGCAGGGCTCGGCTCCCCGGATATTCCGCCGGCGTCATCCGTCGTCCATCCGGTGCGTAGGCCCGCCAACGCTCGCTCGATTTGGGATCCGCGGAGGGTATCCATTCGAGCGCGTAGCGCCCGAGTGCGCGGTTCGCCAACATGATGCTGCCGTCCTGCTTCACGAGGCCGACCCCGATCGGCAGTTGCGCCAGCGTCGCCGAAAGCCGGTGCTCGCTTTCCAGGAGTGCCGCCTCGGCACGCATCTGATCCGTGATGTCGACGATCGTACCAATGAACGACACCGGCCGACCGTGCTCGAACCCGGTCCGGCCATGCGTCGAGACCCAGCACTCGACGCCGTCGCGGATGCCGATGACGCGATACTTGATGTGGTAGACACCGTCGCCGGTCGGGTCCGTGCAGCGCGCCACCGCCGCCTCGACGTTCAGGCGATCGTCCGGGTGGATGGCGGAGAGCCAGATCTCCTCATCGACAGGCGCATCCGGCGGCAGTCCCCACACCGCCTTGAGGCGCGCATCCCAATCGAGCGCTCCGGTTCGTGGATCCCAAGAGTAGGGCGAGAGCTCGACGAGGTCGATGGCGGACTGAAGCCGTGTTTCGCTGGCGCGCAGGCGCGCTTCGGTCAGCTTCCGGGCGGAGATATCCAGGCCGGTCACCGCCGCACCGATGAAGATCCCGCGCTCGTCGTAGAGCGCGAAGGCACGGCATTGAATCGTCGTTCCGACGTCGTCGCTGAAAGGGCGAGACCGAACCTCCCCCTCCCAATCTCCGTCCCGCGCCAGCATCGGCAGCGCCACGTCTCGGATCACGGCTTGGTCGAGCGGATGGAACAGGTCGGGAATCGCGATGTTCGAAACGTCGCTGTCGGGTCGAAGGCCGACCATCTCGCGAGCGGCTTCGTTGAGAAAGGTCAGCTTCAGGTCCGTGTCGGCGATGCCGATGAACATGCGCGACTGCCGGACGAGCGCGGCGAACAAAGTATCGAGCCGCGGTGCCCCCCCCGGACGGTCCAGGTATCCATCAGCACCCGTCGGGTGCGCAGTCGGCTCGCCGGTTGCTCTATCTAGCTTCTGCTGGGCCACCCTCGCGTCAGCCTTTTCGAGGCCGGCGGGCCAAAGGGCGAGGGACTTTCCGCAATCCCCGAAAGCCACGCCGGGCAGCTCTCCATCTGCGCGGTTTCTAGGGTATATTCATCCTCCAGTAAAGAAAAAACACTACTCAATCTTGAGTGCAAATTCCTTGCGCGCAACTTAAATGCACTCTCGAGTGATCGAATGCGAAGAATTTAACTTATGTTATTTAGGATAGAATGTCTCGATATTTGTCTCTGTCCTCGCGTAACCTTCGATCGCCTTCTTGCCTTTGCGCCGATCCCGTTCATCCCGTCCACCGGCGCAACAGCCGTAGCGGATCGGGCTTGTCGGCTCCGGCGTCGGGAACCGGGGCTGTCATCGAGCGAGGTTTCGCAGCTTTCTGAATGCGCGTTCGTCTGGGTTCCTGCGCCGTACCTGCGAGGCAAGCGTGGGTCCGAAACGTCGCAATGGGAAATCCGGGCGCACCAACCGTCCGCCGCCCGATGCCGGTGCTGCGTCCTTTCGTGGCGCTTCAGGCCAGCGTGCGGGCTCGATTGACGTCAGATCGATCGACCACGATCCGTGGCTTCGAGACCGCCGGTCGGCTGAGGACTGGAAGCGACGACCGGAGTGCAGGTGCATCGGGCATGCTCATCGCACGTCAAGCTCGCGCTGTAGATAAGGCCCGGTTCGACTCGCCTCGTTCGCTGCCACAACCTCGGGCGGCCCGCTCGCCACGATCATGCCGCCGTCGGCGCCCGCGCCAGGTCCCAGATCGATCACCCAATCCGCCTGTGCGACCACGCGCATGTCGTGCTCGACCACCACGACGGTGTTGCCCCCGTCGACGAGCGCGTTCAGCTGACCCAGCAGGCGGTCTACGTCGGTCGGGTGCAGGCCGGTCGTCGGCTCGTCGAGCACATAGAGCGTGGCGCCACGCTGGCCGCGCTGAAGCTCGGTGGCCAGTTTGATGCGCTGGGCTTCGCCTCCCGAAAGCTCCGTCGCCGGCTGGCCGAGACGCAGGTAGCCCAGACCGATGTCGTCCAGCACCGTCAGGGACCGCAGGACCGGCGCCTCCTCTGCGAAGACCTCGCATGCCCGGGCCACGGTCAGCCCCAGCACGTCGGCGATGGAGAGGCCATGCCACCGCACCTCGAGGGTCTTGGGCGCGTACCGCGCCCCATGACATGTCGGGCACGGCGCGTAGACGCTCGGCATGAACATGAGCTCCACGCTGACGAAGCCTTCGCCCTCGCAGGTGCGACATCGGCCCCTGGCGACGTTGAAGGAGAAGCGCCCCGCGTCATAGCGACGGCGGCGCGCCTCGGGCGTCGCCGCGAACAGCCGGCGCACATGATCGAACAGGCCGGTATAGGTGGCGAGGTTCGAGCGCGGCGTGCGGCCGATCGGCCGTTGGTCGACTTTGACGAGCCGGTGAACCGCCTCCATCCCCGTCGCGACGCGCCCGTTCGTCCGGGCCGGCATGTCCTCGATCGCCGACGCGTCCGCGTCTTCGGCCGTCATCGCCTGCTCAAGCCGCTCGCCGACCAGTTCGATCAGTGCTTGACTGACCAGACTCGACTTTCCCGAGCCCGAGAGGCCGGTCACGGCGGTGAAGCAGCCGAGCGGGAAGGCGGCGTCGAGATCATGCACGGTATTGCGCGTCACGCCCTCGAGGCGCAGCCACGCCGAGGCGGCCCTCCGCGGCCGAGCGAGGGGCGTGTGGCCGGCGAACAAGTGCAGCCTCGTTCGCGACGCCATCACAGAGGCCAGGCCGGCCGGCGGACCGCTATAGAGGATCTCGCCGCCATGCTCGCCCGCGTCGGGACCGACGTCCACCAGCCAGTCGGCGCGCCGCATCGTCTCCAGGTCGTGCTCGACGACGAACAGCGAGTTGCCCGCGGCTTTGAGGTCGTCCAGTGCCTCGACCAATGCCGCGCCGTCCGCGGGGTGGAGGCCGGCCGACGGCTCGTCGAGCACGTAGACGACCCCGAAGAGCTGCGAGCGCAACTGAGTGGCGAGGCGCAGCCGCTGCAGCTCGCCCGACGACAGTGTCGTGGTGATGCGGTCCAGCGACAGGTAGCCGAGCCCGAGCCGGGTCAGCACGCCAATTCGGTCGAGGAGGTCGGCGATGAGACGTTGCGCGGCCAGACGCTTCTCGATCGACAGGTTCGGCGTGCCTCGCACGTCCGGCGCACCGGCATGCGCCGAGCCGCCTGCCGCCACCCGCTCCGCTGCCGCCGCTCGGACGGTGGAGCGTCCCAGCCTATGGCCGGTGCAGCCAGCCTCCTCGGGGATCGTCCCAATGGAGAGGGGGTAGAGAACATCGGCGAGCCGTGTGATCGGCATCGCCGCGAGGACACCGATGTCGTGCCCCGCCACCGTGACGGACAAGGCCTCGCGCTTGAGGCGCTTCCCCTCACAGGTCGGGCACGGCTCGCTGACCAGATACTGCGCCGCTCTTCGGCGCATGAGCGCGCTCTGAGAGTTGGCGAAGGTGTGCAGGACGTGTCGTCGAGCGCCGGTGAAGGTGCCTTGATAGTCCGGCTCCCGCTTGCGCTTCAGGGCCTGCCGCGTCTCCTCCGGGCTCAGGCCAGCGTAGACGGGCACCGTGGGATGGTCGTCGGTGAACAGGATCCAGTCACGGTCCGCGCGAGACAGGTCGCGCCAGGGCACGTCGACGTCGTAACCCAGCGTCACCAGGATGTCCCTCAGGTTCTGGCCGCCCCACGCCTGGGGCCAGGCCGCGACCGCTCGCTCGCGGATCGTCAGCGAGGGGTCCGGCACCATCGTCGCCTCGGTGGCATCGTAGAGGCGGCCGAGCCCGTGGCAGCGCGGGCAGGCGCCTTGCGGGGTGTTGGGCGAGAAGTCTTCGGCGTAGAGCATCGGCTGGCCGGGCGGGTAGCTGCCCGCGCGCGAGTAGAGCATGCGCACGAAGCTCGACAGCGTGGTCACGCTGCCGACCGAGGATCGCGAGTTCGGCGTGCCCCTCTGCTGCTGGAGCGCGACGGCGGGCGGCAGGCCCTCGATGGCGTCCACGTCCGGTACGCCGACTTGGTCGATCAGTCGCCGGGCGTAGGGAGCGACCGATTCGAAGTAGCGTCGCTGGGCCTCGGCGTAGATCGTGCCGAAGGCCAACGACGACTTGCCGGACCCCGACACCCCGGTGCACACCACAAGCGCATCGCGTGGGATGTCGACGTCGACGTCCTTGAGGTTGTGCTCGCGCGCGCCGCGGACGGAGACGAACGGGGACGGACTTTGCGGTGCCTCGCGAAATGTCGGATTCGCCGATGCGTCGGGCGCAGGATCCGACGTTTTCGACGAAGAGCCCAGACTTCGCGCGGTGGCGTCCGTCGGCACAGTGATTCTCCTCGCGGTTCCAGAGCCGCCGTCCCTTAGACAGGCCTGAAGTCTGGGGTCGGACAACGCGTCAGGCGGATATGGGGGCTCTCACGGAGGATCCGAACCAGCTCGGCCCCTGCCGCGCTTCAGGGGCGTCCTGGTCCTGATGGACTCGCACGCTTCCGTGCCGGAACCGATTCCCTCGATGCAGGGCTCCTGCGGAGCAGCCGGCGCGTTACTGAACCTCCGAAGCTCTCACGGGGATCGCGCGCCCGCGGCCTTCGATACCCGATCGATGGGGGAGCGGCTTGTCTCTCCTGCGGGTTTCCATAGCCTCATCCTCGCTCAGTGGATCGCCGACCTCCCCGTCCATCCCAGAAGGAAAGGGTTTCCGAGCGCGCTTTCGATCAGCTGATCGCGGTCTCGCATGCCCCGTCGGGCGGCGTGCACGATCGCCAGGGCGAGTCGACGCCGCGTATCGGCTGCGACATGGTTCCTCGTGCCCTGACCGTCCGTGGCGAGCATCACGGTCCAGGCCTGATCGAAGGCCTCGCTCATGGCCTGGACCATGTCAGGGGTGAAGACCGCCGGGCCGAGGGGTATCTGTCCGCTCTCAGGACCGCTCGCGGCCCGAAGGTTTCGCTTTGTCGAAGGCTCTCGGCCTGAGGTGGTGCGCATGAGTTCCTCCGCGATCACGGATTCAGAAGGATACGTTCGGTGCGGCCATCGCAATCCGGTCGCGTCCCTGGAGCTTTCACGAACGACCTCCGCCAGGATGTCGCGACAATGCGCGTTGGGCCTGGCGTTGGTCCGAAGCTGCGGCGTCCGTCTGCGGCAGCGGCGAGCTCAGAGTGGGACTGGTCCACGCCGTTAACTCGCGGCATCGCGTCGGCAGTCTCCCCGGGGCAGCGCGATGGTCTTTGTGTCCGGCGAGCCCGGCCAGCGCGACAGTTCCTGGTCACGCACGCGCCTCGGCCCACTTCGGCCGCCGGCCATGCGGGAACGCCGAAGCGAGCCGCTGAAGGTTCTCGTCTCCGCTCACGCGGCTCGTGCGTTCCCGCATGCGCTCGCGAACAGCTCGATCACCGCGCGGCTGAACGCCGGGATGTCGTCGGGTTTCCGGCTGGTGACCAGGTTGCCGTCCACCACGACCTGCTCATCCACCCAGTCCGCGCCTGCGTTCCTGAGATCGGTTCGGAGCGAGGGCCAGGAGGTCAGGCGCCGCCCGCGCGCAGCACCCGCCTCGATGATGGTCCATGGGCCGTGACAGATCGAGGCCACGGGCTTGCCCCCGTCGAAGAAGGCCTTCGCGAACGCGACTGCCGCGGGGATCGCCCGGAGCGTGTCGGGGTTGATGACGCCGCCCGGCAGCAGCAGCGCGTCGTAATCGTCGGGCCGGGCGCCGTTCAGGGACATTCCGACCGGGAACTCGTCGCCCCACTCCGTGAACTTCCAGGCCTTCACCTGGCCGTCCTTGGGCGAGACGATCTGGGTCTCGGCACCGGCTTGGTCGAGCGCCCGGCGCGGCTCGGTCATCTCGACCTGCTCGAAGCCGTCCGTGATCAGGATCGCGACCTTCAGGCCATCGAGTGTGTCAGAAGCCATGTTCGTACCTCCGTCGGATCGGGTTTGCGCGCGATGGGTGCAGCCTCGTGCGGGAGCGACTACCGGCTCCGCCGGATCGACCCATGCGCCGTGAAGACCCGTCCGCCCGTGGACAGGGCGGCCGGCATTGGCATGCGGCGGACGCAACAGCCGCAGCCGACCGGATGGGCAGCCGACGCCCGGCGCGGGGAGGCCGCGCCCGGCTCGGTGGCCGCGTAGGGGACCCGGCCACCCGGGCTGCTGCTGGCGATGGCCGGTGCGCTGAGGAATGCCCGTGTCGTCCCGGCGCCGCATTCCGGGCACGGGCATGCGTCCAGGAACTGCGCCATGGGCCGCATCGCGGTGAACGGCCCGCATATCTCGCACGCGTATTCGTAGATCGGCATGGCGTCCTCACGCTCGAGCCCGTCCGGCGAGACGGCGGATTAGCCGGGCGAGCCGCTGCCCGCCCGCCCCGGCGGATCACGCGGCCGGCTTGAGGACCACCTTGGTCCAGCCGTCGTCGCGAGCGTCGAAGTGCTGATAGGCGTTCGGTGCCTCACCCAGCGGCAGCTCATGCGAGATGATGAAGGACGGCTTCGCGCGACCGGTCGAGATCAGGTCGCGCAGTTGCCGGTTATAGGCTTTCACGTTGCATTGGCCGGTCCCGATCGTCTGTCCTTTGAACCAGAACAGGCCGTGGTCGAAAACGATCTCGCCCTGCTTGTAGAGCGGGTCCTGAGGGGCCGGATCCTGGGGCACAAAGACACCGACCACGCCGATGCCGCCGGTGAACTTCACCGACCTCACGAGGTCGTTCATCGTCATGTTGGGGTGCTCGTGGCCCTCCGGGTCGTGCGCTTGATAGCCGACGCACTCGCAGCCCCGGTCGGCGCCGATGCCGTTCGTCAACTGAAGGACCTGGTCGACCGCGGAGCCCTTGGAATCGTCGATGGGCAGAGCGCCGATCGAGCCTGCGAGGCGCAGGCGGTCGGGATGGCGATCGACGACCATGACCATGCAGGCGCCCTTAATCATCGCCGCGTGGGCCGCCATGAGGCCGACCGGCCCGGCCCCGTAGATGACGATCGACTCGCCCGGACGGAGCCCGGCGAGCTCGGTGGCATGCCAGCCGGTCGGGAAGATGTCGGCCAGCATCACGTAATCGTTCTGCCGCTCCTCGGCGTCCGGCGGCAGCTTGAGGCAATTGTAGTCGCCGTAGGGAACGCGCAGGAGGTCGGCTTGCCCGCCGCGATAGGGGCCCATGTCGGCGAAGCCGTACGCAGCGCCGGCCATGTTCGGTACGACGCTTCGATCCGCCGTGGTCAGGCAAAACGCGCTCAAGCCGCGTTCGCAGTTCTTGCAGAAGCCGCAGCCGATGTTGAACGGGATGGCGACCCAGTCCCCGACCTTCACCCGATCGACGGCGCCCCCCACCTCCGCCACCTGACCGAGGTTCTCGTGCCCGAACACGCCGCCGCGTGGAAAGTCAGTCCGGCCCTCATACATGTGCAGATCGGAGCCGCAGATGTTGGTGCTCGTGATCCGCACCAGCACGTCGGTCGGCCGCTCGACCTGCGCGTCAGGAACGTTCTGCACGGCAACATCGCGCGGGCCATTATAAACGACTGCTCGCATCGCGATCTCCTGACCTGAGTCTTTCGGCACGGGAGGAACAGTAGCTGCTGCCGGCCACCGGACTATCCGGTTGATGCCTACGGTGTTCTCCCTAGCGCGGCATGAGCCTCGATCTCGGAGGCGCACCGTTGAACACAGTCGCCGCCGCTCCCGACGACGCGTGCGTCCCCGGCACAATCACCCGGTCGGCGCTGCCGCTGGCCACCGCTGGAGTCGGGTGGCAAAGGCGGTAGCAGTCAGCCTCGGTCTATCTTCAGATGACTGACGATCCGAGAGGCCGCGGCATCTGATCGCCGGGCTGAACGAAAGACCTCTCCCCGGCTTACCTTTGTGTCGGTCCGAGGATCGACCGTCCACGCCCCCATGCTCAGGTTCTCCCCCGTTTCTGGGCGGGCGTGGACGACAGGATCAGTGATCGCGACATGCGATCGGCCTCCGAGGAGGTGCGCGATGACCTCAAAGACAGTCGCGATCGTCTGCGGTGCCGGCTGCGCCTTGATCGGTCCGGCGGTGGCCAGAGCTTTCACCGACGATCCGACGGATCAGCTCACGCTGTCCCTGATCATCGCAGGATCCGTGGGGTAACGGTCCTGGTGTGCGGGCTTCGATCCTGGGACAATTGATCCGCCGCCTCGGCCTTGTGGCCAAGCAGCAATCTCGCGGAAGCAACTTACCGATCAGCCCGACGGTCCGTCTCGGGCTCGATCGTCGGCGCGCGCCTTTGTACCAAACCCCCTGCTTTTTCATCGGCGAGCGCGGACGTCATTGTCATGCGGCGCCTTGAAGTGCTGGGTCTGTAGTTCCTGCCGAGCGCACAGACCCGGGAAGAGATTTTACCGAGTGAACGATCACTGTTGCTAGGCATGCCGAGATGAAGGAATGCTCCGTTGCTTCAGCGACAGATCCTCCCGGAGCCTGAGTTGCTCCGACCGCGCCGACAGCTTCGACCTTGTGGCCGATCTAGGGCTGATGCGCCTCCAAGCGGCGCGGTTCGCGAGGATCTGATGCTTGGCAGCACGCGGCGCGATTGGTCAACGTGGCTCGATCGCTGTCGATATTTATCGTTTTCTTTGAGCATGGGTAGACCGCAGCATCGTGCTGCCAAGCTTCGCCGGGATGACCCGGCGTCTCGACGGGTGGAACGTCCAGAAGGCCTGCCCCCGTCGTACCCTGCGCGGCGGGTCTCCTCAGCCTCAACAGCGCGCCCAGCAGGACCGCATCTCCTCAACCACCTGCTGCGGGACTGCGGCGTCCTGAATGACCAAGGGGTTCTTTAGCGGCGTGAGCAAGCCGGCGAGATGGTCCACCCAATCCGCCCTCAGCCGGCGCGGTTTTCAAGCTAGGGCTTACGATCGTAGGCGCGCTCGGTCGCGTCGTCGACCAGATGACCCAAGGCCTCCCCGGCCGACTCCACCTGTGGAACGTGGCTGAGCCGGCCCAAGTCCAAAGGCCGCGCGAAGGCCCTGGGTGGTCACGTGCACCCCCATGTGCTCGCGGCAAGGTTCGACCGGGGCGCACCGCGAGGTACAGGTTCGCCCGTTCACCGTGCAGGCCGCGGGGCAGGGTCGTGACCTGCTTGCCGGTGGGTATGTGGATCGCGGGCAAAGTCCAGCCCGGGCATCAGTGTGCCCAAGGGGATGCCCCAGCACGACGCGTGTCCTTGGCGGTCCTTACCGACCCCCAAATGACCACGTCGGCTGGACACACGAAGCGACCTCAACGGGTCCGACAACCCGGAAAACCACACACCACCGATCTACGCAGGTAAATGGCGGAGACGGAGGGATTCGAACCCTCGATACCCATTTCTGGGTATGCTCATTTAGCAAACGAGTGCCTTCAGCCGCTCGGCCACGTCTCCAGCGTCGTCGGCTCTAAGAGGTCGGGCCGGGGCGGTCAAGCGGGTCGCGGGCTTGGCGCGTGGCGGAGGCCCTTCGGCGTTCGTAGTGCTTGGCGATGCGCAGGTGGCGCGAGATCGCGTAGTTCATCGCCGTGAGGAAGCCGTAGACGCCGCGGACGCAGTGGCGGCGGCCGAAATAGGCCTTCAGGAAGTTGCCGGGCAGCTCCACGAACACGCGCCAACTCGGGATCGCGACGCCGCGGGCTTCGAGGTCGTCGGCCTGCTGGTCGGAGTAGCGGTTGAGCTTGTCGAGCTGGTCGCCGAGCGAGCGCACCGAGAAGTGATGGATCACCCCCTTGAGCCGTCCGGGCTCGACGCCAGGCTCAAGCGCCACGCGGTCGTGGACCGGGGAGGGCGAGTAGCGCCCGCGATCCTTGCGGTAGAGCCGCACCGGCGTCAGGGCGTAGGCCCAGCGATGCGGCCGGCTCTCGCCGGGGAAGATCTCGGCGATGGCGATGCGCCAGGCGGGCGTTTCGGGCTCGCCGGCGGCGAACAAGGCGCGGATGTTGGCAGCGAGGTCGGGCGGTACCACCTCGTCGGCGTCGAGGTTCAGGAGCCAGGCGTGGCGGCACTGGTCCTCGGCGAAGCGCTTCTGCGGGCCGTAGCCCGGCCAGTCGTTGTGGATCACCCGCGCGCCGAGGGAGGCCGCCAGCGCCTGCGTCCCGTCGGTCGAGCCGGAATCGACCACCACCAGGTCGTCGGTCAGGTCGCGCACCGCACGGATCGTCGCGCCGATGCGGTCCGCCTCGTTGCGGGCGATGATGAAGACGGAGATCGGCAGGGTGCTCGTGCCGTTCGGCGGGATCGCGGACACGCGGCTCAAGCCCCGGCCGCCGCGGCGAGCCGCTTGCGCTGGACCTTGCCGTTGGCGGTGCGGGGGAGGGCGTCGAGGAAGCGGATCTCCCGCGGGCGCTTGTAGGCCGCGAGGCGCTCGCCGCACCACGCGATCAGCGCGTCCGCGTCGGGCTCGGCGCCGGGCTGCAGCACGACGAAGCCGCAGATCACCGAGACGTCGGCGCGCACGGCCAGCTCGGCGACCCCGGCTTCGGCGACGGACGGATGCGCGATCAGCGCGCCCTCGACCTCGTTCGGGGAGACGCGGTAGCCCATCGCGTTCATCAGGTCGTCGTTGCGACCCTCGAACCAGAGATAGCCGTCGGCATCGAGCCGGGCGAGGTCGCCGCCGGCGAACCAGTCGCCGCGCAGCACCTGCGCCTCCTCGTCGGGCCTGTTCCAGTAGCCGAGCATCAGGCCGGGCTCGGAGCGGTGGACCGCGAGCAGGCCGGTCTCGCCGCCCGGCACCGGCTCGGGTGCGCCCTCGACCGGCAGGATCGCCACGCGCCGTCCCGGCTGGGGCTTGCCCGGCGAGCCGCGGCGCTGCGCGATCGTCGGCCCGGTCGAGACGTAGGTCGAGATCTCGCTCATGCCGAGCGCCTCGTAGAGCGGCTTTCCCGTCGCTTCGGTCCAGGCGTCGAGCACGTCCGCGGGAAGCGCCTCGCCGGCGGTGCAGCCGTGGCGCAGGCTCGACAGGTCGTGGCTGCCCGGGTCGCCGTACTTGAGGATCTGGCGATACAGGCTCGGCACGGCGGCGAAGATCGTGGCGCGATGGCGCGCGATCAGCCGGGGCCAGACGGACGGGTCGCGCGGCCCGTTGTACAGCACGGCGGTCGCGCCGACGGACCACGGGTCGGTGATGCCGACGCCGAGCGTGTAGGTCCAGTTCATCGTGCCGGCGTGCAGCATCGTGTCGGATTCCGAAAGGCCGAGCCAGTGCTCGAGCATCGGCCGGCGGCCGTAGACCGCGCGGTGGGCGTGCAGCACGCCCTTCGGTCGACTGGTGGTGCCGGAGGTGTAGACCAGGGTCGCCGGGTCGTCGGCGGAGGTGTCCGCGTAGTCGGCGAGCGGCGCTTCGGTCTTCATCGCGGCGATGGCCGCTGCATCGAGAAGGATGCGGTCGCCGAGAGCCGCCGGATCGACCACGCAGCCGCCGCCGATGGCGACCGCCGCCGCACCCGAGTTCTCCATCAGGAAGGCTGCCTCGGCCGGCGTCAGCTGCGGCGACGAGGGAAGGGCGACGAGGCCGGCGGCGAGCGCGGCCAAGTAGACGAGGACGTAGTCGGCCTCGTTGCCCATGCGGATCATCACCCGGTCGCCGCGGCGCAATCCGCGGGCCAGGAGCCCGGCCGCGATTCCGCGGACGGCGCGGTCGGCCTCGGCGAAGGTGAGGGTCTCGACCGCCTCGCCCGCGCCGACGAGGATCAGCGCGGTCTTGTCCGGCCGTGCCCGCACGTTCTCGCCGAGGCAGTAGCGCGCCGCGTTGAAGCGGCTCGGGGGATGGCGGTCGGCGGACACCATGGCGTGGCTCCCGGATGTTGGCACATCGCGGGATGTCCATGGGCGAGGCCGCCGTCAACCACTCCCTGGCGTCATGCCCGGCGCGGCGCGCGGCCTTCCTGCTCCTCGAAGCCCTTCAGCACCTTGTCCAGCGTCAGCGGATAGTCGCGGATGCGGATGCCGGTGGCGTTGTAGACGGCGTTGGCCAAAGCCGCGCCGGCGCCGCAGATGCCGAGCTCGCCCAGCCCCTTGCTCTTGAGCGGGTTGGCCTTGTCGTCGCGCTCGGGCAGGAACACCGCGTCCATAGCAGGAATGTCGGCGTGGACCGGCACGTGATACTCGGCGAGATCGTGGTTGACGTAGGTGGCGGTGCGCGGGTCGATCACCGCATCCTCCATCAGCGCCGCGCCGACGCCGAAGGTCATCCCGCCGATCGCCTGGCTGCGGGCGGTCTTGGCGTTGAGGATGCGGCCGCCGGTGAAGACGCCGAGCATCCGCCTCAGTCGGATCTCGCCGGTGTCGCGGTCGACGCCGACCTCGGCGAAGTGCGCACCGAACGAGTAGTGCGAGAACTTCTCCTTCAGCGCGCCGGGCTTGATCTCGCCCTCCGCCGCGACGCCGCTCGACCCGGCGAGGTCGATCAGGGCTTCGGAGCGGTTGCCCGAGGTGACGCGCCCGTCCGCGAAGACGACGCCGTCCGGGTTGAGGTCGGTCGCCGCCACGAGCTTGTTGCGCAGGTTGTCGCAGGCGACGTAGAGGGCCGAGCCGGCCGAGCCCGCGCCGAACGATCCGCCGGAGCCGGCCGCCGCCGGATAGGCGGTGTCGCCGATCTCGACGCGGATGCGCTCGACCGGGAGCCCCATCATCTCGCCGGCGATCTGGGCGAGGATGGTGTAGGTGCCGGTGCCGATGTCGGTCATCGCCATCCGCACGGTCAGGTATCCGTCGGCGCCGAGCTTCACCGACGCCGAGGACGGCATCAGCGGGTTGAGGCGGGCCGCCGCCGACATGCCCATGCCGACCATCCAATTGCCGTCGCGCACCGTGCCGGCCGCCTTGCGGCGGTCCCATCCGAACAGCTTGGCACCCTCGCGCATGCACGGCACGAGCTGGCGCACGGTGAACGGCACCTGCTTCTCCGGGTCCTGCGTCGGCTCGTTGCGGATTCGCAGCTCGATCGGGTCGAGGCCGATCTGCTCGGCGAGCTCGTCCATGGCGCATTCGAAGGCGAGCATGCCGACGGCCTCGCCGGGCGCACGCATCGAGGACGCGATCGGCAGGTCGAGCTTGGCCAGGCGATGGCGCGTGATGCGGTTCGGCGCGGCGTAGAGCGAGCGCGTGACGTTGGCCGAGGTCTCGTAGAACTCGTCGCCCTGTGCCGTGTCGGACCAGGATTCGTGGGACAGGGCCGTCAGCCTTCCGTCGCGGTCGGAGGCCAGCCGGATGCGCTGGATCGTATCGGTGCGGTGGGTCGCGACGTGGAATTCCTGCTGCCGGGTCAGGGCCACCTTCACGGGGCGCTGGATCGCCTTGGAAGCCAGCGCGGCGAGCGTCGCCTCCGGCATCGGCTGCAGCTTCGAGCCGAAGCCGCCGCCGATGTAATGGCTCACCAGACGCACGTTCTCGACCGGCAGCTTCAGCACCGAAGCGAGCGACTTCTGCCCGCGGTTCAGCATCTGGTTGGCGGTGTAGAGCACGACCTTGTCGCCCTCCCACGAGGCGATCGTCGCGTGCGGCTCCATCTGCGCGTGGATTTGCGTCGGCGTCGTGTACTCGACGTCGAGCTTGACCGGGGCCGCGGCGAAGGTGCCGTCGAAGTCGCCGAGCTTCGAATCCGGGTTGGTCTGCTGCTTCTTCGGCTCGACCGCCTGGGGCAGCGCCGCCCGCAGCGAGGCTTTCGGGGCCCGGACGTCGTAGGCGACCTTCACCAGCTTGGCCGCGGCGCGCGCCTGCTCGAAGGTCTCGGCCACGACGAAGGCCACCGGCTGATCGAAGAACCCGATGTTCGTCCCGGCGAGCTGCGGCCAGACCTGCTCCTTCTTCTCCCCTTGCTCGGGCACGTTCTCGTGGGTCATCACATGGATGACGCCGGGTGCCTTCGCGGCGGCGGCGGTATCGGTCGAGCGGATCGTGCCGGCGGCGATCGTCGCGCCGACGATGAAGCCGTAGGCCGGGTTCTTCACCTCTCGGGTCTCGTAGGCATAGGGCGCGCGGCCCATCACCTTGAGGCGGCCGTCAATGCGGTCGATCGGCCGTCCGACGAGGCCGTCGGGCCTGTCATCGAGCGGCGTCTTCCCGACCGGTTGATTCATCTCCATGGCATTCATCCTGAAAGCGTGGACGGTCAGGTCCGGGTGGCGTCAGTCACCACCGCGCGGAGCGTCCGCCGGGTCAGCGGGATCTTGAAGTCGTTGGTGCCGTAGCCGCGGGCGCCGTCCAGGACCGCATCCGCGGCGTCGTCGGCGCTGCCGCCCTTGGCGAGCACGGCCTCGGCCGCCTCGACCCGCCACGGCTTGTGCGCGAGGCCGCCAAAGGCCATCCGCGCCTGCGTGATCTTGCCGTCCGCCTTGCCGATGACGGCCGCGATCGAGACCGTGGCGAAGGCGTAGGAGGCGCGGTCGCGCACCTTGCGATACACGTGCAGGCCCTCGACGGGCTTCGGCAGCGTCACGGCCGTGATGATCTCGCCCGGCTGCAGGGCGGTCTCGATCTGCGGGGTGTCGCCCGGCAGGCGGTGGAACTGTGCCATCGGGATCGCGCGGGTCGCGCCGTTCGGCGACAGCGTCTCGACGCTGGCATCGAGGACCCGCATCGCGACATTCATGTCGGAGGGGTTGGTGGCGATGCAGGCATCGCTGGTGCCGAGCACCGCCATGATGCGGTTGAACCCGCCGATCGCCGAGCAGCCCGAGCCGGGCTCGCGCTTGTTGCAGGGTTTCGACGTGTCGTAGAAATAGTAGCACCGCGTGCGCTGGAGCAGGTTTCCAGCGGTCGTGGCCTTGTTGCGCAGCTGCCCCGAAGCGCCCGCGAGCAGGGCCTTGCACAGCACCGCGTAATCCTTCCGCACCCGCGGGTCGGCGGCGAGATCGGAGTTGCGCACGAGCGCGCCGATGCGCAGGCCGCCCTCCGGCGTGGCCTCGACCTTGTCGAGGGGCAGCCGGTTGACGTCGATCAGGGTCGCCGGCGTCTCGACCTGGAGCTTCATCAGGTCGAGCAGGTTGGTGCCGCCGGCGATGAACTTGGCATTCGGCCGGTCAGCCGCGAGCCGCGCCGCGTCGCGGACGGTGGAAGGCCGCTCGTAGGTGAAGGCTTTCATCGCGCGCGCCTCTAGAGTTCGATGCCGGCGACGTCGCGGATCGCCGCGACGATGTTCGGGTAGGCGCTGCAGCGGCACAGGTTGCCGCTCATCCGCTCGCGGATCTCGGCATCGGTGAACGCCGCCTTGCCGACGAGGTCCTCGGTGACGTGGCTTGGCCAGCCCGCCTTGACCTCCGCCAGCATGCCGACGCTGGAGCAGATCTGGCCCGGCGTGCAGTAGCCGCATTGGAACCCGTCATGCTGGAGGAACGCCGCCTGGATCGGGTGGAGCTGCTCCTCGGTGCCCAAGCCTTCGATCGTGGTGATCGCGTCGCCATCGTGCATCGCGGCGAGCGTCAGGCAGGAATTGATCCGGCGCCCATCCACCAGCACCGTGCACGCGCCGCATTGGCCGTGGTCGCAGCCCTTCTTCGAGCCGTTGAGGTCGAGATGCTCACGCAGCGCGTCGAGCAGGGTGGTGCGCGTGTCGAGGGTGAGGTCGTGCTCCGTGCCGTTCACCGTCAGGCGGACCGGGAGCATCTGCGGCGCCGGATCGCCCGGTGCGTCCGCGAAGGCCGGCTTTGCCGGCAGGCCGAAGCCGGTGGCGGCCGCCGCGACGGCGCAGCTCTCCATCAGCGTCCGCCGCGTCAGCGCGAAGGCGCCGTCTCGTGTCTTGTCCGTCATGCTCGCTGTCCCGTGCGACCGGTGGTGCCGGCGGCTGTGGTGCGGGCGAAGTGCGTGCCCGCAGGGCGGTATCGCAACGGGAACGCCAGACGGATTGATTCGATCCGTTCCAGACTGCGCCGGATCGGCGCGGTAGGATAAAGAATGTGATCGCGATCGGCGCGCCGTGCGGCGGCATGGTTCGACGACCCGGACGCAGCGCGCTGCCGGCTTCAGGGATCGCTCTCGACCTTAGGGCTGCCGCTCGCGCTCGACGACGCAGGTCGCGCCTGCGAAGGGGCAGGTCGCGCCCGCGAAGGGACGGTCCGCTCAGGCGCCGGCGGCGAGGCCGCCTTCGCCGATCGCCGAGAGCGTGAGGTGGTCGGCGCCGACCTCGGCACCGGTATAGCCGAGCATGTGCGCGAGTTGGTCGCGGGCGCGCCACACGCGGCTCTTCACGGTGCCGATCCGGCACTTGAGGATCGTCGCCGCCTCTTCGTACGACACGTTCTCGACGGCGACGAGGATCAGCGCCTCGCGCATCGGCGGCGACAGGCGCCCGAGCGCGGCCTGCACGTCCTGAAGATCGAGGTGGCCGCCCTGCTCGGGCAGGCTCGTCAGGCGCGCGGCGTGATCGCCGTCGCTGTCGGCGATCTCGCGGGCGTGCTTGCGGTGGACGCTGTAGAAGGCGTTGCGCATGATGGTGAACAGCCAGGCGCCGAGGTTGGTCCCGACCTTGAAGCTGCCGCGGCTGCGCCAGGCGCGCAGCATCGTGTCCTGCACGAGGTCGTCGGCCGCCGAGGGGTTGCGGGTCAGCGAGATGGCGAAGCTGTGCAGGCTGGTGGCGGCTTCGAGCAGGCCGGCCTTGAACGCCGCGTCGTCGCGCCCCTGCGCGTCGGCAAGAACAACTTCGAGGCGCGCCAGCAGATCGCCGAGATGGGACGGCGGCGGGGCCTGCATCGAGGCGGCATACGTGGTTCGAAGATGCTCACCGAGATGGATGCGGATCGCATCGGACAGTTTCGGCGCCGCGACGGACAGGGAGTCCGAGGAGCCATTGCTGTCTTCCGTGGTGATGAGCATCGTGCCCCGCGCAGCTGGAGTTCCGATGGCGCCTCGGCACCGGCTCGCGATGTCGCGCAATCGATCGGGTGCCGCAGCAACATAGGTTATCTTTGAGCGGTTTCGGCCTGCGGCGATCTAGGCATTGCTGCCTCATCGCGGCGAGGCGTCGGTCCTCCCACGGCCCGTGTCCTGGTCAAAAATTCCGCATCCCGGACAGGACGACCAACCTGTCCTGAACGAGCCCATCACGCCGGAAGCGCGCGAGCCTCGGACCGGGGCGACGGCGTTGTGCGACGCATCGCGCAGGGTGCGTCGCAAAACCGTTATGCTCAGTCTCAGCATATCTAGACACGGCGATCCGGCGCGCCTAACTTAGGCGGCACAATGCTCAAACTGAGCATAATGGAGGGCGCCATGGCGTCGACCGCGTTTCCCGTCTCCGCCCCCCGCGCCGTTCCGGCAGGGATGCCGCTGCCCGAGATCTACGCCCGGGTCAGCCGCCACATCCCGGCGATCGAATGGCCGGCGCTCGCCCCCGACATCGAGGCGATCCTCCGCCTCAAGCGCGAGCACAACGCCGTGATCCTGGCGCACAACTATCAGGCGCCGGAGATCTTCCACACGGTGGCCGACATCGTCGGCGACAGCCTGGCGCTCGCCCGCGAGGCGGTGACGGTGAAGGCCGACGTGATCGTGCTCGCCGGCGTGCACTTCATGGCCGAGACGGCCAAGCTGCTGAACCCGGGCAAGACCGTCCTGATCCCGGACCTCGGCGCCGGCTGCTCGCTCGCCGACTCGATCACCGCCGCCGACGTGCGCGGCCTGCGCGCCAAGTATCCCGGCGTGCCGATCGTGACCTATGTCAACACCTCCGCGGCGGTGAAGGCCGAGTCCGACCTGTGCTGCACCTCCGGCAACGCCGTCGAGGTGATCCGCTCGCTCGGTGTGAAGCGCGTGCTGATGATCCCGGACGAGTTCCTGGCGCAGAACGTCCAGGCGGTCCTGCCCGAGATCGAGATCCTCACCTGGGCCGGGCATTGCGAGGTACACGAGCGCTTCACGCCCGCCGACATCCGCGAGGTGCGCGAGAGCTATCCCGGCGTCACCGTCATCGCCCACCCGGAATGCCCGCCGGACGTCGTCGCCGAATCCGACTTCTCGGGCTCGACCGCGATGATGATGAACTTCGTCACCGAGAAGCGCCCGGCGCAGGTGGTGCTCGTGACCGAGTGCTCGATGGCTGACAACATCGCGGCCGCGAACCCGGACATCGAGTTCATCAAGCCGTGCAACATGTGCCCGCACATGAAGCGGATGAGCCTGTCGAACATCCGGCACGCCCTGGAGACCCTGACCCACGAGGTCGTCGTCGACCCGGCCTTGGCCGACCGGGCGCGCGCCGCGGTGGAGCGCATGCTCGCGGTGGGTGCGCGATGAACGCGTTCTCCCGCAACCCCGCCGACCGCGTCGTCGTCGTCGGCGCCGGCGTTGCCGGCCTGAGCGTCGCCCTGCGGCTCGCGCCGCGGCCGGTGACGCTGGTCAGCGCTGCGCCGCTCGGGCTCGGCACCGCCACCGGCTGGGCGCAGGGCGGCATCGCCGCCGCGATCGGCGCCGACGACGCCCCGTCGCTCCATGCCGCCGACACCGAGGCTGCAGGTGCCGGCCTCACCGATCCTGCGGTCGCCCTTCGGGTGGCCGCGGCAGGTCCGCGGCTGATCGACTGGCTGGTCTCGCTCGGCGCGCCGTTCGACCGCGACGCCGACGGTGCTCTGGCGCTCGGCCTGGAGGCGGCTCACGGCCGCCGCCGGATCGTGCGGGCGGGCGGCGACTCCACCGGCGCGCGCGTCCTCGAGACCTTGGTGCGTGCGGTGTTCGCGACGCCCTCCATCGAGGTGGTGACCGCCTCGGTCCACGACCTGCTTCAGGACGAGAACGGGGCGGCGGCCGGCGTCGTGTGCGAGCGCGACGGCGCGCGCTTCCGCATTCGTGCCCGCGCCGTCGTGCTCGCCACGGGCGGGGTCGGCGCGCTCTACGCCTCGACCACGAACCCGCGCGGCGCCACCGGCCGCGGCCTCGCGCTGGCGGCCCGGGCCGGCGCGGTGATGCGCGACCTCGAATTCGTGCAGTTCCACCCGACGGCGATCGCCGTCGGCGCCGACCCGATGCCGCTCGCCACCGAGGCGCTGCGGGGGGAGGGCGCCCGGCTCGTCGACGAGACCGGCGCCGCCGTGATGGCCGGCATCGCCGGCGGCGACCTCGCGCCGCGCGACGTCGTCGCCCGCGGCATCTTCCAGGCCCTGGCGCGGGGCCGCACGGTCTACCTCGACACCCGCGGGACGCTCGGCGCGGCGATGCCGACGCGCTTCCCCACCGTCGCGGGCCTGTGCGCGACGGCCGGCGTCGATCCGGCGCGGCAGGCGATCCCGGTGCGGCCGGCCGCGCACTACCACATGGGCGGCATCCGGGTGGACGGCACCGGCGCGTCGAGCGTTCCCGGCCTCTACGCCAACGGCGAGGTCGCCTCGACCGGCCTGCACGGCGCGAACCGGCTCGCCAGCAACTCGCTGCTCGAGGCGCTGGCCTTCTCCGGCTTCATCGCCGACGCCTTCGACGCGATGCCGCCGGCGGCCGTCCTGCCCGAGATCCGCACCGCGCGCGCATCGAGCGACCTGCCGGCGATCCGGGCGATCATGGAGCGCCATGTCGGCGTGGTCCGCGACGCGGCCGGCCTGCAGATCGCCGTCGACGGCCTGTCGCGCTTGGCCGAAACGGGCTGCGACGCCGCGCTCACCGCCCGGATGATGGCGCAGGCGGCACTCGGGCGCTGCGAGAGCCGCGGCGGCCACTGGCGCAGCGACCATCCGCACGCCGCGCCGGCCCGGCACACCGAGGCGACGCTGCGCAGCCCCGGCGCGGCCCCATCCGAACCCGCGCGCACCGACGAGGCGTTGGCCCGATGAGCGATATCCTGCCCCTGCCGCGGCTCCTCGTGGAGCCGATCGTCCGCGCCGCGCTGCTCGAGGATCTCGGCCGCGCCGGCGACATCACCACCGATGCGATCGTGCCGCCGGACGCACGCCTGGACGGCGTCATCGCCGCCCGCCAGGACGGCGTGATCTCCGGCGTCGACGCCGCGGTGATCGCCTTCGCCCTGATCGATCCGGCGGTGCGGGCCGTGGTCGAGCGCGGCGACGGCGCCCGCGTCGCGCCCGGCGACGTGGTGATCCGGCTGTCGGGGCCGGCCCGCGCGATCCTCACCGCCGAGCGCGTCGCGCTGAACCTGCTCTGCCGGATGTCGGGCGTCGCGACCGCCACGGCAGGGCTCGTCGAGGCGGCGCGGCCGCACGGCAAGGCCTCGATCGTCTGTACCCGCAAGACCACGCCGGGCCTGCGCGCGCTGGAGAAGCACGCGGTGCGCGCCGGCGGCGGCTCGAATCACCGCTTCGGCCTCGACGACGCGGTGTTGATCAAGGACAACCACGTGGCGGTGGCCGGCGGCATCGTCCCGGCGATCGAGCGGGCGCACGCCCGGGCGGGGCACCTCGTCAAGATCGAGGTCGAGGTCGACACGCTCGACCAGCTGCAGGAGGCGCTTTCGGTCGGCGCCGACGCGGTGCTCCTCGACAACATGAATCCGGAGCAGCTCACCCGGGCGGTGGCGATGATCGACGGGCGTGCGCTGGCGGAAGCCTCGGGCCGGATCACCGCGGCGACCGTCGGCGCGGTGGCGGCGTCGGGGGTCGACCTGATCTCCTGCGGCTGGATCACCCACAGCGCCGCGATCATCGATCTCGGCCTCGACGCCGCCTGACCGGAACACCCGGACCGGTAGGTGCCTCGCGGCATCAGGCCTTGTGCCGCGACTGTCGGATCGGCATGGGAGGTCCGTCTCGGGGCGAGGCGAGGCGGTCCGGCAGCATCCGGCCCGGAAATCGGGTTGGGGTTCCATGGCGGTCAGCGTATCGGACGACGTGGCGGAACGGGCGGCTTCGGCGGCCGGCGATCCGCCGATTCCCGGCATGCCGCCGCGTCCGGCTCGGCGGCTGCCGACCTGGACCTTCCTGAGGACCGCCGCGACCAACTCGCTCGCGGCCTGCGACGCCGAGCTGTTCGAGCGCCTGATCGTCCCGCGCAACTACTGGAGCCAGCAGGTCCTCTTCGTCAGCGATCCTGACGCGATCCGTCACGTGCTGATCGACCGGTTCGACAACTATCCCCGCGTGACCTCGATCCGCCGCCTGTTCGAGACCGATCTGCGCACCGGCACCCTGGCGAGCGAGGGCGAGGTCTGGCGGCGGCACCGCCGCGTCGCGACGCCGACGATCGATCCGCGCTCGATCCGTCCCGACATCCCGGCGATGCTGGAACTGGCCGGCCGCATCGCCGACGCGGTCGAGGCCGAGGGCTCGACCGCGCCGGTCGATATCGAGCGCTCGGTCGGAAGCCTCTCGACGCTGCTGTGGAACCAAGTGGTCACCGGCGGCGATCCTGCCGGGTTGCCGATCCTGCGCTGGCTTTCGAAGGTGCCGCACAAGCCGCGGCTGATCGACCTGATCCCGAAGCCGCCTTGGCTCGCGGACCGCCTCGTCCACCGCCGCCGCGACCCGGCCCTGCCGCTGCTCGACGCCGACCTGCACGCGATGATCGCCGCACGGCGAGGGCCGGACTACGCCGGCCCGCACGACCTGTTGTGGCGCCTCGCCCACGGGCGCGACCGGCAGACCGGCGAAGGCCTGCCGGATGCGGAGGTGCGCGACGAGGCCGCGAGCCTGATCGCCGGCGGCGCGGCCTCCGTGCGAGCGCTGACCTGGATCTGGTACCTCCTCGCCCTGCATCCCACCGTCGAGGCGCGCTTCCATGCCGAGCTCGACGCGGCGATGCCCGACGGCGTCGCGACCCCCGACGCCTTGGACAAGCTGCCCTATACCCGCCGCGTGCTCGACGAGGTGATGCGGCTGTATCCGCCGATCCCCGCCATCCTGCGGCAGGCCGCGGCTCGCGACATCGTCGGCGGCCACCGGGTCCGGCGCGGCGCGATCATCGCCGTGATGCCGTGGATCGTGCACCGGCACCGAAAGCTCTGGCGCGATCCCGACCTGTTCGATCCCGAGCGCTTCACGGAAGGCAACGGCGTCGGCCGCCCGCGGCTCGCCTACCTGCCGTTCGCGACCGGCCCGCGGGTCTGCGTCGGGGCATCCTTCGCGCTGACGCAGATGCTGGTCGTGATCGCCGTGCTCGGGCGCCGCTTCCGCTTCCGCCTCGCCTCCGACGCGCCGGTGGTGCCGTTCGGCGCAATCAGCCTGCAGCCGAAGGGCGGCCTGCCGGTGCTGGTCGAGCCGCGCTGAGCCAAGCATCGACCTCCCGAAAAGGAAAAAGCGCGTCCTCGATCTTGAGGAACGCGCTTCGGAAGGTGGCCCGTGGTCTCAGGATACGGGCGAAGATCTCCTATCCGGTGCGACAGGCATCCGTATCGGGGCATGGCGCCGAATAGACTACAAAGCCCGCGCGATGTCGCGGCCAGGACAGCGCTCGACCGGATGACGATCGGTTCGCGTCACGTCGCGGCAGGTCCTCATCTCGATCCCGCCGCACCGTCGCCGTATTCGGCAGCTGCCGGCAAAAGATGTGTCAGCGTTCGTTATCCACAGCGCGCGACCCGGCCACGTTCTCGCTCCGATACGGCAAAGCTGCCACAGTGTTGCCACCGTGTCACGGCGCGACGCGAACCATAGTGCGGCGCGGTTTCAGGCTTGGCTTTGGGCCGCGCTCGTTTACCCCTTGGCGAGACTTGGCACGGCATCGTGCCGAAGCGTCGTCCACCGCGTTCTCCACAACTTTCGCCTGCCTTTTGAGAGGCCTTGATGCGTCGTAACTTCGCCCTGATCGGGCTCGTCTGTGCGGCTGCCGCCTGGGCGGCGCCTGCACTCGCCTACGAGATCGACCCGTTGACCCGTCAGCCGCTGGACAACGCGCTGTCGGTGCGCGTGCGCCCGCAGGCGGTCCAGGCCGTGGCGGTCCCGACGGCCAACGCTTCGCTCAACGCAGCCGACCCGATGGCCTCCGCCGTGCCGCAGATGTCGGCGGTTCCGCGCGAGACCGTGGCCTATAACGGCCCGTACTCGGCCGGCACCATCGTCGTCTCCACGGCCGAGCGCCGCCTGTACTACATCCTCGGCAACGGCGAGGCTCTGCGCTACGGCGTCGGCGTCGGCCGTCCCGGCTTCACCTGGGGCGGCGTGCAGAACATCACGATGAAGAAGGAATGGCCGGATTGGCGCCCGCCGGCGACCATGCTGCGCCGCCGCCCCGACCTGCCGCGCTTCATGAAGGGCGGCATCGAGAACCCGCTCGGCGCCCGCGCGATGTATCTCGGCGGCTCGATCTACCGCATCCACGGCTCGAACGAGCCGGAGACCATCGGCACCGCCGTGTCCTCGGGCTGCATCCGCATGGCCAACGAGGACGTGATCGACCTCTACACCCGCGCCAAGGTCGGCACGAAGGTCATCGTCCAGCGCTGATCGGCCGATCGCCGGTCCGGAACGGGACGGTTGCAGAACGAGAAAGGCCGGCGGAGACGCCGGCCTTTCTCGTTTCGCTGGCGGGTTTCAATGGCAGCCGCACCCGCCGCCGCCGCATCCGCCCTTCGCGCCGGCGTCCTTGGGGGAGCCCCCCTTGATCGGGGCGACCTTCGCGGTCTCCCGGTCCAGGCCGCGCTCGGCCAGCTCGCTGAGGTAGGTCGACCAGCGGGCGTCGTACTCGCGGCCGAGCTCGTGCAGGTAGCCCCAGCCGAAGATGCCGGTGTCGTGCATGTCGTCGAAGCCGAGCTTGACCGCGTAGTTTCCGACCGGCTGGATCTCGAGGATCGCGACCGCGCGCTTGCCGCCGATCACCTTGCGCTCGGCCGGCGAGTGGCCCTGCACCTCGGCCGACGGGCTCGACACCCGCAGATACTCCGCCGGCAGCGCGTAGCGCCCACCATCGTCGAAGGCGATGTTGAGCACGCGCTTGTCTCCCGAAAGCCGGATCTCGGTCGGCCAGCGTTCCTCGGTCACGGTCGAACTCCCTTGCAACTTCTGAGGCCGGCGGCGCGTCTGCGTCCCTGCACGCGCTTGCCCACGGGCCTGCGTCCCATCATATGCGCATCCATGCTAGGTTCGTCATCCGATCGCCGCGCGGAAACTGCATCGCCGCCTTCAGAGTCCCGCATGGGCCATCAAAGCCACGTTCAGCCGGCGCCGCTGATCGACCCGTTCCAGCGGGCGATCACCTACCTGCGCATCTCCGTGACCGACCGCTGCGACCTGCGCTGCGTCTACTGCATGTCGGAGGAGATGAATTTCCTGCCCAAGCGCGACCTGCTCACGCTGGAAGAGCTCGACCGGCTCTGCGGGGTGTTCATCGATCGCGGCGTGCGCAAGCTGCGGATCACCGGCGGCGAGCCGCTGGTGCGTCGCGACATCATGCACCTGTTCCGCCGCCTGTCCCGCCATCTCGGCACCGGTGCGCTGGACGAGCTGACGCTCACCACCAACGGCACCCAGCTCGGGCGCTTCGCGGCCGAGCTCGCCGAGCTCGGCATCCGCCGGGTCAACGTCTCGCTCGATACCCTCGACCCGGAGAAGTTCCGCGCGATCACCCGCCGCGGCGACCTGCCCGTGGTGCTCGACGGCATCGCGGCGGCGCGGGCCGCCGGCATCAAGGTGAAGATCAACGCGGTGGCGCTGAAGGGCGTCAACGAGGACGAGATCGCCGACATGATCGCCTGGGCCCACGGCCTCGGCATGGACATGACGCTGATCGAGGTGATGCCGCTGGGCGAGGTCGACGGCGACCGCACCGACCAGTTCCTGCCGCTCTCGGTCGCCCGCGCGCGTCTCGAGCACCGCTACACGATGACGCCGCTGCCCGACCGCACCGGCGGCCCGGCCCGCTACGTCCGCGTCGAGGAGACCGGCGGGCGGCTCGGCTTCATCACGCCGCTGACCCACAATTTCTGCGAGAGCTGCAACCGCGTGCGCCTGACCTGCACCGGCAAGCTCTACATGTGCCTCGGCCAGGAGGACGCCGCGGACCTCCGCGCGGCGCTGCGTGCCTCGCCCGACGACGCGCTCGTGACGGCGGCCGTGGTCGAGGCGATCTCGCGCAAGCCGAAGGGACACGACTTCGTCATCGAGCGCCAGCGCCCGGCCGCGGTGCCGCGCCACATGAGCGTCACCGGCGGCTAGGACCGGCCCGAGCTATCGATTCTCATCCCCACAACTCTCACGGTGAGGGGGTGAGCGGATATCCGCTTCCGGTATCCGGCCGGGCGGTCGCCTCCGTCGCGGTGCGGGGAGCGTTTCCCGCCACCGTCCGGACCGCTGCGGTCCTATTCCACGACGATGACGTGGTTCGGCAGCTCGTCCGGGTCGCCGCGGCCGGCCGGCACGTGACGCGCAAGCTCCGCTCCCATGCGTTCGACCGCGCGCAGAAGCCCGGCTTCCGCCTCGCCCTTGCGCAGGGCGGCAGTGAGGTCGGCGAGCGTCGCGGTCCAGTGCTCCGAGCCGACGCGATCCAGGATGCCCTGGTCGGCGACGATCTCGGCATGATGCTCGGCCAGCGACAGGTAGAGCAGGATCCCGGTCCGTCCGCGGGTGCGTCCCAGCCCGCGTGACCAGAACGCCCGGCGGGCGGCGTCGCGGGCCCGCGAGCGCCGGACACGACGCGGCGTCAGGGCGACGCGCAGCCGCTCCGACAGGGCCGCCGCGAGGAGGGCCGCCACGAGGGCGGCCTGCGCGAGCAGGATCGCTCCGGTGCTCCAGCTGGTCAGCACCAGCAGCGGCCAGGGCAGGATCAGGCCGGCGACGAGGGCCGCGACGTGGGCGACCGAGCGGTACTGCCCGGCACGGGCCGCCACCATCACCACGATCTCGCCGGCGGTGCCGGCCTCCGCGCGGCCGACGGCTCGCTCGATCCGTGCGCAGGCATCCGGCGTGAGCAGGGGGCTACCAATCACCCGAGGCTCCTCCGCCGCCGGACGAGCCGCCGCCGCCCGAGAACCCGCCCCCATCGGAGAAGCCGCCGCCGAACCCGCCCGAGGTGCCGCCGCTCCAACCGCCGGTCCCCGGCCCGGGAAGAAAAACGATGCCGCCGCCGCGCCCGCGGCCGCCGCGGTTCATCCGCCACGCCACGAACAGGACGAGGAGGAACAGGCCGATGAAGATCGCGACCTGCGCCGGATCGACCTCGTCGGACCGGACCTTCGGCTTGCGCTGCCAGACCTCGGCGTCGCCCGAGAGGATCGAGAGCATGCCGTCGACGCCGGCGGTGATCCCGCCGGCGAAGTCGCCGTCCTTGAAGCGCGGCGTGATCGCGCTCGCGATGATGACGCGGGACAGGGCGTCGGTGAGGGCGCCTTCGAGGCCGTAGCCGACCTCGATGCGGACCTTGCGCTCGGTCGGCGCCACGATCAGCAGGGCGCCGTTGTTGGTCTTCGCCTGACCGATCTTCCACTCCCGGAACAGGCGGTTGGCGTAATCCTCGATCGTGGTGCCCTGAAGGTTCGGCACCGTCGCGACGACGACCTGATCGGAGGTCTTGTCCTCGTAGGCCTTGAGCTTGGCCTCCAGGGTCCCGCGCTGCTCGGGGGTGAGGATCCCGGCGGCGTCGACGACGCGCCCGGTCAGCTTCGGAAAGGTCAGCTCCGCAGCCGCCGCAGCCGTCCACAGCCCGGCGCAGGCCACGAGGGCGAGGACGAGGGGGAAGGCCCTGAGCGCTCCGCGCCGCATGCGCGGGAAATCCCTAGAACTTCACGTTCGGCGCCCGCTCGGAATTGGGCGTTGCCGTGAAGGTCTCCATCGGCTTCGATTCCGGGTAGAACCACGCCGCGATCCAGCGGCCGGGAATGGTGCGGATCTCGGTGTTGTAGGCCTGGACCGTGCCGATGTAGTCGCGCCGCGCCACCGCGATCCGGTTCTCGGTGCCCTCGAGCTGCGACTGCAGCGCCAGGAAGTTCTGGTTCGACTTCAGGTCGGGGTAGGCTTCGACCGTGGCCAGCAGGCGCCCGAGCGCACCGCTGAGCTGGTTCTGCGCGTCCTGGAACTGCTTGAACTTGGCCGGGTCGGTGATCGTCGAGGCGTCGACCTTGACGCTGGTGGCGTTGGCGCGGGCCTCGGTCACCTTGGTCAGGGTGTCCTGCTCCTGCTTGGCGTAGCCCTTCACCGTCTCGACGAGGTTCGGGATCAGGTCGGCCCGGCGCTGGTACTGGTTCTGCACCTCGCTCCAGGAGGATTTCGCCTGCTCCTCCAGCGTGGGAACGCGGTTGATCGCGCCGCAACCGGAGAGGCAGGACGCGAACAGCATCGCGATCAGCGCACCGGCGATGCGGGCGATGATCGGGCTCGTCCGCGGCGTTGCGAAGTCCGCACTCGACGACATGTCCACCACTCCTGCCTGCCTCGTCCGGCCCAGCTTGGCCGTAATCACGCCGACGTGAGATAGGGTGCCGCACCCGCCGGGAGAAGGGCCGCGCCGCGCGTTCGCGATGCGTCGCGCGTTCGTCCGGGCGGAGTCGGTCGAGGTTGACAAGCCCATCGCCGCGGTGCGCTGTGCGCCCCATGGATGACACGCCTCAAGCTGCGGCGGACAAGCCGCGCGTTGCCATCACCTATTGTACCCAGTGCAACTGGCTCCTGCGGGCCGCCTGGATGGCGCAGGAACTGCTCTCGACCTTCCGCGACGACCTCGGCGAGGTCGCGCTGATCCCGGCGAGCGGCGGCGCCTTCTCGATCACCGTCGGCCCCGACACGGTCTGGGAGCGGACCCGCGACGGCGGCTTCCCCGACGTGAAGGCCCTGAAGCAGCGCGTGCGCGACCGGCTCGATCCGGCGCGCGATCTCGGCCATATCGACCGGCCGAGCTCCGATCGGCCGAAGTCCGACCCGTGATGGCGCGATGCTGCAGGACTACGCCCCCGATGACGCCGCGCCCGCCCGCGATCCGGATGCTGCGGTGAGCCCGAGCGAGCTGCCCGCCGCCCGCGGCCGCCGCGGCCCGCATCCGAGCTGGCTCCGCCGTCGCATCGAGCGGCTCGAGCGGAACGGCGCCTCGACGCAGGTCTACCTCGTCGCGCTGGTGATCGCGCTGATCGGGCCGGGCCTGATCTTCACCGCGATCCTGCTCGCCCGCTACGCCTCCGTCGAGCGTGCGCGCTTCGAGCAGGATGCCCGCGAGAACGTGCGCGGCATCGCCCTGTCGATCGATCGCGACACCGCCGGCCTGGTCTCGGTGCTGCAGACCCTCGCCACCTCGCCGCGCCTGAAGGATGGCGAGTTCGAGGCCTTCGACGCGCAGGCCCGTCTCGTCCGCGAGGCGATCGACCTCGACATCATGCTGCGCCGTCCCGACGGGCAGCAGATCGTCAACACCGGGATCAAGCGCGGCGGCATGCTGCCGATCACCGTGCTGCCGTTCGACAAGGAGATCGCCTCGGGCACCCAGCGGGCGATGGTGACCGGCTACCTTCCCGGGCCGATGCCGGGCGATGCCACCTACGGTGTCGCCGTGCCGGTGATGGTCGGCCCGAACGTCGCCTACATCCTCAGTTTCAGCGCGCCCGTGAGCCGCCTGCAGGCGATCCTCGCCCGCGAGGTCGTCGAGGGCTGGACCACCGGCATCTCCGACCGGCAGGCGCTGGTCCTCGCCCGCCTGCCCGACCCGGGCGCGATCGTCGGACGCCCGCGCCTCGCCAGCCTGCGGCAGATCCAGACCGAGACGCCCGGCGTCTGGCAGGGCAAGGACCGGCAGCACCGCCCGGTCGTCGTGGTGGAGGCGCGCTCGCGCCTCACCGGGTGGACGGTCGGCACCAGCATCCCGCAGACCCTCGTCGACGCGCGGCTGCGCCGCTGGGTCTGGGCCTTCGGCGGGTTCGGCCTTCTCGTCCTGGCGACGTCGTCGGCGCTCGCCGTCGTGCTGTGGTCGCGGGTGTCGCGTCCGCTGCGCCAGCTCGCGGCCTCCGGCCCGGCCCTGTCGCGCGGCGAGGCGATCCCGCGCATCGCCTCGCCGGTGCACGAGATCCGCCGCCTCGGCGACGTGCTCACCGACGCCTCGCTCCGGTTGAAGACCCGCGAGGGCGAGCGCGACCGCGCGCTGGCCGACACCCGCCGCGGGCTCTCGGCTCTGCGGGAGAGCGAGGCGCGCTTCCGCCACATGGCCGATTCCGCGCCGGCACTGATCTGGATGACGGACGAGGCCGCGACGGTCAGCTTCGTCAACATGCATTTCGAGCACATCTTCGGAATGCCGGCGACGGCGCTGGCCAACGAGGGCTGGCACAAGATCGTCCATCCCGACGACCTCGCCGGCTTCTCGGCCACCTTCACCGACGCCTTCGACGCGCGGAAGCCCTTCCGCACCGAGGTCCGGGTCATCGATCGCGATGGGGCGGTGCGCTGGCTCCGCTGCGAGGGCGTGCCGCGCCTCGACGACGGCGGCACCTTCCTCGGCTACACCGGCTGCAACGTCGACATCACCGATGCGAAGTCCGCCGAGGAGCACCTGCTGCTCCTGATCCACGAGCTGAACCACCGGGTGAAGAACACGCTGGCCACCGTCCAGTCGATCGCCAACCAGTCCCTGCGCAGCCTCGACGGGGCCGAGGCCGATGCGGCCCGCGGCGCCTTCGAGGCGCGGCTCCTGGCGCTCGCCCGCGTCCACGACGTGCTCACCCGCGAGAGCTGGGAGGGGGCCGAGATCGCCACGGTCGTCGCCGACGCGATCCGCCCGCTCGATTCCCCGGAGGTCTCGCGCTTCCGTGTCTCCGGGCCGCCGTTGCGGCTGCCGCCGCGGATCGCGTTGTCGATCGCCATGGCGCTGCACGAGCTCGGCACCAACGCGGTCAAGTACGGTGCGCTCTCGCGCGAAGGCGGCCGCATCGACATCGCCTGGACGCTCCGGCGCGACGACGAGGTCAGCCTCACCCTGCGATGGGTCGAGAGCGGCGGCCCGCCGGTGGCGAAGCCGACGCGCACCGGGTTCGGCTCGCGGCTGATCGAGCGCAGCCTCGCCCGCGAGCTCGCCGGCGAGGTCAATCTCGCCTTCGATCCCGCAGGCGTCGTCTGCACGATCGTGGCGCCGGTTCCGCCGCCCGGCCTGCTCGAGCGCAAGGGCGGCACCGACGTGCCCCGGATCGCGCCGCTGCCGCGATTCGGCTGATGGGGCGGGTGTTTCGGGATGGCTCGACGCAGACTGCACTGAGGAGCCTGCCGGCGTTCCGCTGATAGCGCGCACCGGAAAGCCGGACGGGGAAGAATCTCGTCCATCCCACCCAGGCCCTCATCCTGAGGTGTTGCCTCGGCAGCCTCGAAGGAGCCCTCCTGCCATTGCGACGCCAGCCGGCGGGCTCCTTCGAGGCTACCGGTTCTCGGAAGCGTTCAGGATCGAGATGAGGGGTTGGGTCGGCGCGCAGAGACATCGCGTGAGACGCAAAACCGCCGCGACCCGAGGGTCGCGGCGGTGGGAATTTGGCCCGATCGTGATGGGTCCGAAACAGCTCAGAACCGGTAGGTGAAGTTTCCCTTGACGGCGTGGTCCTCGGCGCGGGCACCGACCTGCCCGGTGTAGGCGATGCCCAGGGTGGCGGCGGCCGAGACCCGCAGGTCGAGGCCGGCTTCCGCCACGAGGGCGTCGCGGTCGATCGGGATGCCCGCGGTGAGGAAGGCCGGGCCGGTGGCGCCGAAGGCCAGCAGCGCCGTCGGCACCACGTCGCCGAAGGCCCGGCGGTAGCCGAGCAGGCCGTGGGCCGAGACCGGCGCGCCGAGGCCGAGATCGAAGCTCGTCTGCGCCCGTACGTCGGCGGTCGCCGCCCCGAGGTCGTAGTCGCGGGCGAACCCGGTCAGCGCGGCGATCCCGCCGGTCTCGGTGAAGCGGTCGCGGCCGATCGCGACGACGGCGCCGCCGACGAAGGGCTCGATGTAGGAGAGCGTCGTCACCGGGACCGGGGCGGCGTCCTGGCCGACGGGCGGCGCGGCGCCGCCCAGGAAGAGCTTGTAGCCGATCTCGCCGAAGCCCTGGATCGTCGAGCCGCCGGTGCGGGCGCTCGGCGTGTCGGCGAAGCCGGCGAACGCCACCGTCCGGGTCAGGCGCGCCGCGTTGTCGGCGTAGACGGCGCCCAGCCGCAGCGAGACCGGCCCGCGCTCGTAGCCGCCGTAGAGGCCGCCGAAGCCGCTCTCGATCGAGCCCGATTGCAGGCGCCCGGCCGTGTCGAGGCTGGTCGCGGTGTAGCCGCCGGCCACGCCGAGGCGGAAGCCGCCCTCGACGCGGACATCGGCGCCGAGCACGAAGCCCGAGGTCTGGCGCGACAGGCTCGCCGCGTTGCCGTCGCTGCGGGCCTGCCCGAAGCTGCCGAAGCCCTGTCCCCAGAGCCCGAACACCCGCGGGTCGAGGGTGCGGACGGCCACCGGCACCGGCGCGGCGCGGCGACCGGGCAGGTCGGCGGCGTAGGCGGCCGGCAGGCGGCCGTAATCGGCGCCCTCCGCGAAGCCGGGGGTGGCGCCCCAGCGCATCCGGTCCAGGATCGCCTCGCGGACGAAGAACGCGGTCTCGAACTCGGCCGAGATCGCGCTGGCATGGATGTCCCCGGTCAGCGCCCGGAAGGCTCCGACCGCCTCGGGCGTCGTCAGCCCGATGGTGCGGTCGTAGGCGCCGGTGCCGGGGCCCCCGGCCTGGATCGCGTTGGCGACCGCGCCCTGGTTGCGAGTCTGCGCAATCGTCGCGAACGCGATGTCGTTCCGGGTCAGCGTGAGGTCGACCTCGTTGGCCTGGTAGCGCAGCGTCGGGGTGAGGAAGGCGAAGTTCGCGGTCACGCCCGCGAACTGCCCGGCCACGCCGCCGCCGGCGGTGAGGATCGCGTACTGCGTGCGCGGATCGTAGGTGCCGACCGCCGCGAGCACCTGCACGGTGCCGCCGGCGAGCGTCGCCGTGCCGGCGACCGCGAGCCGGTCGGACTGGCCGGCGGCGTTGGCCTCGACCTGAAACACCGAGCCGGCCGCGAACGCGGCGTTGCCCGCGACGGTGAGCGTGCCGATGGAGTTGCCCGGCGCCACCGTGCCGCCCGAAAGCGCGCTGATGCCGCCGACCGTGCCGGTGCCGCCGAGCAGGCCGCCGTCGTTGACCGTGGCGAGGCCGGCGATCGTGCCGTTGGCGTAGAGCGCGCCGCCGTTGCCGACCGCGACGTTCGTCGCCAGCGCGTCGGCGGCATCCATCCGCAGGGTGCCGGTGACGTTCCCGAAGTAGCCGGCGGCCGAGTACAGGTCGAGACGGCTCCAGTAGCTCAGCGCCGTGCCGTAGAAGGCGGCGAGCGCGTTGGTCTCGGTGTTGACGAGGATCTGGTTGATCGTGCCGGTCTGCAGGTCGCCGTAGAGGCCGCCGTTCGGCGCGATCGTCCTGGCGGCGGTCGTGCTGCCGCCGTAGAGCGGCGCCAGCAGGATCGAGGCGTCGGGGCCGTTGACGGGCGCCGTCTCGCGCGGCGCCTGGGCGAAGGTCAGGGTCGGCAGGCCGTAGGTCAGGCGGGACTGGTACAGCGCCTGGTTGGCGGCGGAGGGCACGTACGGGTTGCTCGCGGTGTTGGCGGCACTCGCCGCGCACGCAGCGACGGTGTTCCCGCACTGTGCCGCCTCGTAGGCCTGCAGCTCCGCCGCGGCCCGGGTGAACAGGCCCGGCATGTTGATCGCCGTGCCCGTCGTCGCGGCGTTGTTGATGTAGGCCGGGTTGGTGAAGGTCTGGGCGAGGTCGTAGGCCGAGAAGGCGCGCGAGGCGATGATGTCGAGCGGATAATGCACGCCGAGCACGATGCGGTCGTTGGCGTAGTCCGAGGCGCGCAGCAGCATGTTCTGGTACTGCTGCGGCACCAGCATCGCGAGCAGGTAGCCGTCGGTATAGGCGTACTGGGTGTGCCCGCTCGGGAAGGACGGGTTGGTGGCGATGCCGCTCAGCGCTGTCGGGTCGAACACGTTGTAGCGGCTCGCGGCGACCTGGATCGGCCGCGAGGAGCCGTAGACGTCCTGGCCCGCTTGCGTGTTGCGGACGCCGTAGGCGAGGTCGAGGACGCTGTCGAAGCGGTTGGGCAGCGTGCCGGTCGTCCCGGCCGCCCCGGCGGGCGAGCCGGCGGGGATCGTGTAAAGACCGGTGGGCAGGGTGTAGCCGGCCGGCGCCACCGCCGGGATCGGCGGCGCGTTGCCGGAGGGCGCGGTGCTTGGGTTGTTCGCTGCCCCGTTCGCGAAGTAGCTCTTCGCCACGCCGAGGTTGGCGCTGAGCACCGTGTAGGCCTGATTCAGGAGGTTGAAGGTGTTGGTGAGCGGCCCGCTCGTCGCGGTGCTCGCCCGGATGCCGGTCTGGTAGATCGCGCCGAGCTGCGGCCCGAGCCCGCCCACGGGCTGGTAGGGGTTGAGGCCGCCCGGGCTCTGCGCCGCCTGCAGCGGCAGCCCGCCCGCGAGATTGTCGCCCGGCCCGAGATTGACCCGCGTCCCGTCGAGGAGGGTGATCGTCGTCGCGAAGGCGGCGCTTCCGGGCAGCGCCTTGTCGCTGATCGCCCGCTGCTGGTCGGCGACCGAGGCGCCCTGGTTCTGGGCGATGGCCTGCGAGAGGTTGAGCTGCAGCGTCTGCTGCCCGATCGCCGTTCCGTTCAGCGAGAGGAACGGCGCGAGCAGGTTCAGCACGTTGACGTTGGCCGGCGTCGTGTTCGCGGTCTGCGCCTGGACGGCTGCCGGCCCATAGGCCGCAACGACCACCGCGGCGATCGAGACACCCTGCTTGAAGTCCATGATTCGTCCCCTCGTGCCGATCTTCGGCGTTCGGAGAGCAGGACTAGCGAAGTCTACGTCGGAGTCTTCGTCATAATCCAGTCATAATATTGAGAAGTACGTGGGGTTGCTGAAAAGCAACAAGTATTATCATGTGCTGGCTAAATACCTTGGCCCGAAACAAGGCGTCTCGAGGATGACTTTGCCGGCTCGCATCACTGCGACCGGCGCGACGGCGTCAGGCGCAGGCCGGGGGCGGGGCGCTCAAGCAGGACCTCACGGCGGAAGCGGACCAGGCGCGCCGGCCGCCCGGCGGTGCCGCTGGTGACGCCCTCGGTCTCCTCCACCAGCCCCTGCTGCGCCACCAGCCGGCGGAAGTTCTGCTTGTGGAGCTGCGTTCCCGACAGGGCCTCGACGGTGCGCTGAAGCTGGAGCAGCGTGAAGTGCGGCGGCATCAGCTCGAACACCACCGGGCGATACTTGATCTTGCCGCGCAGGCGTCCGATCGCGGTGGCGAGCACCCGACGATGGTCGAACGCCATCGGCACTCCCGTCGGGTCGCCGGGGCGCGCGGGCCCGGCATTGCCGGCGGCTTCCGGGATCAGCCCCGCCTCGAACAGCAGCTCGTAGCGTTCCAGCACGCGCTCCTCGTTCCAGGTCGCGCCGTTGAGGCCGAAGGTGAGGCCGAGGCGGTCCGCGCGCGAGCGCCGGAGCTTAGCATCGGTCGGCGCGCCGGCCCAGGCCAGCAGCTCGGCCTCGATCGCGTCGAGCTCGGGCGGCCGGCCCTTCCGGAAATCCTCGTAGGGCAGGTAGCGGTACCAGTTGCGCCAGGCCGCCTCGGCCAGGCCCGCCGGGCGCTCCTCGCGCACGAGGGCGAGGTAGGCCACCGACAGGGTGTGGACGCCTGCCCTGGCGTCGGCCTGCCGGTCGCGGTCGCCGAAGGTGTAGAGCTGCTCGACGTAGCCCAGGCGCTGGTGGGTCTGGCGCTCGACCCAGGCGCGCAGGCCGCGCTCCAGGGTGGCATGCTCCGACACGAGCGGCCCGGCCGGCAGCCCGTCGCCGCGTCCCGCGGCCTGGTCGGCCACCTGGACCGTCAGCGCCCGCGGCTCGCCCTCGGTGGCGGCGATGATCGCCGCGGCGAGCCCCACGGAGGAGGGGCTGGGCACCGTCCCGGCCGCGCGCAAGTCCGCCGACATCGTCTTTCCCGTCGCCCTGTCCATCGCATGACCCGCCGCCCAAGGCCGAGCGGTCGTTGATGGAGCGGCCGCGCATCGACCTGTCGTTGCTTAAGCCGCAAACGGCCGCAATCCGTCAACGCGGCGCCGACATTCCGGCGGGGATGGCGCCCTCTTGCCTCCGAGGCCGAAAGCGCTTGCTAAGCGGCTCTGCGGTGGCCAGACAGGGCCGAACGCGCCGGGACGACAGCCGGTCGTGAGGAGGCGGGCGATGCAGGCGGGCGGCAGCCTCGGAAACGCGACGACCGGCCGCGCGTCCGGTCCGACGGTCGACCTGCGCCTCTACGGCCTCCTCGACGTCGGCGTCTGCGGCGACGACGGGCCTCGCCTCGCCGACATGGCGGCGGCGGCGGTCGCCGGGGGCTGCACCCTGTTCCAGTATCGCGAGAAGGACAACGCCGACGCCCGCGCGGCGCTTGCCCGCATCCGCGCGATCCATGCGGCCCTCGCCGGCCGCGCGCCGCTGCTGGTCAACGACCGGGTCGACCTCGCGCTGGCCGCGGGTTGCGAGGGCGTGCATCTCGGCCAGTCGGATCTGCACCCGGCCGATGCCCGCCGGCTGCTCGGCGACCGGGCGATCGTCGGGTTGACGCTGAAGACCGGCGCGCAGGCCGACGAGCTCTATCGGCTGCCGGTGGATTACGCCTGCATCGGCGGCGTCTTCTCCACGACCAGCAAGGACAACCCGGATCCACCGGTCGGCCTCGACGGGTTCGCGCGGATCGCGTTCCGCGCCAGGCTCGCCCGCGGCACCGCGGTGCCGGTCGGCGCGATCGCCGGCATCGACGCGAGCAACGCCGCCGCGGTGATCGCCGCCGGCGCCGACGGGATCGCGGTGATCTCGGCCCTGTTCGGGGCGGAGGCCGTCGAGGGCCGGGCGCGCGACCTGCGGGCGCGGGTCGACGCGGCGCTGGCCGAACGGGGAGCCGCCCGATGACGCCGATCGCGCTGACCATCGCAGGATCGGATTCGGGCGGCGGCGCCGGGATCCAGGCCGATCTCAAGACCTTCTCCGCGCTCGGCGTCTACGGCGCCAGCGCGATCACGGCGCTGACCGCGCAGAACACGCGCGGCGTCCAGGGCATCCACGACGTGCCCGCCGACTTCGTCGCCGCGCAGATCGACAGCGTCTTCTCCGACCTCGCCGTGACGGCGGTGAAGATCGGGATGCTGTCGCAGCCGGCGGTGATCGAGGCCGTGGCCGCGGCGCTCGAGCGCCACGCGATCCCGCGGCGCATCCCGGTGGTGCTCGATCCGGTGATGGTCGCCACCAGCGGCGACCGGTTGATCTCGGACGACGCGGTGATGCTGCTCCGCAGCCGCCTGATGCCGCTCGCCGACCTGATCACCCCGAACCTGCCCGAGGCGGCGAGCCTTCTCGACGAGGCACCGGCCGCCGACGAGAACGGCGCGGCCGCGCAGGCCAGGCGCCTCGTCGCGGCGGGCGCCCACGGCGTGCTGATCAAGGGCGGCCATGCCGCGGGCGACGAGAGCGTCGACCATCTGCTGACCTCGGAGGGGCTGATGCGGCGCTTCTCGGGCGCACGCCACCCGACGCGCAACACCCACGGCACCGGCTGCACCCTGTCGGCCGCCGTCGCCGCCGGCCTCGCGAAGGGCCTCGGCCTCGAGGCGGCGGTCCGCGCCGCCAAGGCCTACGTCGCCGCCGCGATTGCCGCCGCCGACGACCTCGCGATCGGCGAGGGGCATGGGCCGGTCCACCACTTCTTCGCGATCTGGGCCTGAACGCCGAACCGGCACGCTGCGGCATCCGCGCCGGTCGCCTTGCATCCGCGGGGGGATTGCGTTTGTAGTAGCGCACGTTCGTTCCGATAAACGGAACGCGATGGCGGAATGCGGATGGCTTCGGCGATGCAGGAACAGGCGGAACGGCCGGGTCGGGGCCGGGACATGCTGAGCGGAGCGGCCGTGCTGTCGGGACAGCTCGGCAAGACGATCCAGCGCCTGCGCAAGGCCTACAACCTTTCGCTGTCGGAGCTCGCCGAGCAATCCGGCGTCGCCAAGTCGATCATTAGCCAGATCGAGCGCAACGAGACCAACCCGACGCTGGCGACGATCTGGCGCCTGTCGCAGGCGCTCGACGTCTCGATCGAGCGGGTGCTGGCGGCCAACGACGAGGAGCCCTTCATCGAGAAGTCCTCGCGCGCCGACACGCCGATCCTCGTCTCCGAGGACGGCAAGGTGCGGCTGGCGATCATCGGCTGGGTCAAGACCATCGAGTGGCTGCAATGGTACGAGGTCTCGGCCGACCCGGGCGGGGTGCTCGATTCCGATCCGCACCAGCGCGGCTCGGTCGAATCGCTCTCGGTCTCGGAGGGCTGCTTCGAGGTCGACATCGGCGGCGTCGTTCAGCGCGCGCGCGCCGGCGAGACCCTTCGCTACCGCTGCGACCGCCAGCACGTCGTCCGCTGCACCGGCGACGTGCCGGGCCGCGCGACGATGGTGGTGATCATGAAGGCGGCGGTGATGGAGTGAGCGGCCCGGGCGCTCAGCGCCCGCCGTTCACCCAGCGCACCAGGTCCGCGAGCACGGTGCCGAGCGCCTGGTCGAGCGCCCGCGCGCCGTTGCCGGCATCGACCGCGGTGACGGGCACGCGCGCCGTGAAGATCCGGGCCGCGACCACCTTTCCGGTGCCGTCGGCGACCAGCTTGGCCGAGATGTCCACCACCGCCTCGCCGGTGCCGGCCGCGATGTCGAAGGCGCGGATCTCGGAGATGAGCTGGTAGTCGGCCACGACCTTGTCGCCGGGGCGCGAGACCGAGCGCAGGCGGCCGGCATTCTCCAGGCTCTGGATGATCCGGGTCTGGATCAGGCGCGGCAGGCGATCGGCCCATTGGCCGCCGCCGAGGAACGAGAGCGAGCCGCCGGCCTCGCGCACGATGATCCGATCGGCCTCGAACGGCTGGATGCCCACCGGCTCCGCGACCACGATCGCGCGCGCACTCGCGGCCGGGCGGCCGGCGGCCGGCAGCGCCATGAGGTCGAAGGTCAGCGGCGCGGCGCCCCCGCCGCAGCCGCCGAGGATCGGGGCGACGAGCGAGGCGACCAGGGCCAGACCGGTAACGGGACGGAGCATACGCGATACCTGAACGTTCCCGGCCGGGTGGCCGGGAACGGATGAAGCTGTGCCGTTCAAACTATTCGGCCGCATGAAATGTGCCGTGCGGCGAGACACATCGACCCGGAACGGCGCGACTTCAGCGGCCACCGTTGTATTCCGGCAACGACGGCTTGCCGCCGAAGATCACCTGCGAGGGATCCCGCTCCAGCGTCCGGACCGTGCGGTTCAGGGTGTTGAGCGTGCGTTGCCCGTCGGTCGACAGGGCCTCGACCTCGCGTCGGCCGGTGCCGCTGAGCCGCCCGAAGCTCGTGGCGATGTTGGCGGTGCGCTTGTCGAGGTTCTCGGACAGGGTCCGGAACGCCTTGCCGGCGTCGCGCACCGAGATCGCGGCCTCGCGCACCTGCGTGAAGGTGCTGGCGCCGGCCTCGCCCGAGGCGGATCCGAGGAAGCCCTCGGCGCCCTTCAGCACGGCGTCGATCCGGTCGGCCGAGGCGTTAAGCTTGCCCGCCAGCGACCGGGCGTCGTGCAGGCCGGCCTCGATGTCCGGGCTCGACGTCGCGAGCGCGCTCGAGAACCGGTCGGCGTTGTCGATCACGCGGTTGAGCTTGCTGCCGTCCACCGCCTTCACCAGGCTCGAGACGGCGGGCCCGGCCTCGGCCAGCGTCTTCGAGAAGCTCTCGACGTTGGCGAGCGTGCGGGTGATCGCGCCCTCGTTGCCGGCGACCAGCTTGTCGAGGCGCTGGAGCACGTCGTCGGCCCGCTGCGCGATCTGCTTGGCGGCGGCCATCATGTCCTGAATGTCGGACGAGTCGGCGAAGATCGTCGGCATCTCGCCGTTCGTGCCCGGCGCCAGCGCCGGCGCGTCGGCGTTGCCGCCGTTCAGCGCGATCACCGAGACGCCGGTCAGCATCGCCGAATCGAGGCGCGCGCGGGTGTCGGCGCGCAGGGGCGTCGAGGGGGCCACCTTGATTTCGGCGATGACCCGGCGCGGATCCTGCGGCAGCAGGTGGACGTCCGTCACCTCGCCGACCTTGATGCCGTTGAAGGTCACGCTCGACCCGCGCGACAGCCCGCCGACGCTGCCCGAGAACACGACGCGCACCGCTTGGCTTACCTGCCGCGACGAGCCGCCCGATAGCCACAGCACGAAGCCGAAGCCGACCAGGATCACCCCGAGGGTGAAGGCGCCGATGAGGGCGAAGTTCGCACGGGTCTCCATGATCTCAGGCCTTCCGCCAAGCTGTGGCATTCGTGCGGTGCGCGGGCGCACCCGCGCGGCGCGCCGGCATCCGCCCCCGGTGCGAGCGGTCACGCATGGGCGGGGACGCCCGTCCGCATCGGCGCCGCCGGGACGATCGCCCGGGCACGCTTGCCGTGGAAGTACGAGCGCAGCCACGGGTGGTCGTGCGCCAGCATCTCGTCGATCGTGCCGGCGGCGATGATCTGTCCGTCGCCGAGCGCCGCGATGCGGTCGCATGCGGTGTAGAGGCTGTCGAGGTCGTGCGTCACCATGAAGACGGTGAGGCCCAGGGTCTGCTTGAGGGTCGCGACCAGCTCGTCGAACTCGCCGGCGCCGATCGGGTCGAGGCCCGAGGTCGGCTCGTCGAGGAACAGGATCTCGGGGTCGAGCGCGAGCGAGCGGGCCAGCGCCGCGCGCTTGATCATGCCGCCCGACAGTTCCGAAGGCAGCTTGTCGGCGGCATCCGGCTTGAGGCCGACCATCTCGATCTTGAGGCGCGCGAACTCGTCGAGCAGGCGCTCGGACAGGTTCAGGTGCTCGCGCATCGGCATCTGAATGTTCTGCTTCACGGTGAGCGCCGAGAACAGCGCGCCCTGCTGGAACAGCACGCCCCAGCGCTGCTCGACGCCGCGGCGCTCGGCGATGGTGAGGCCGTCCATGTCCTGGCCGAACACCTCGATGGTGCCCGAGCGCTTGGCGACGAGGCCGAGGATCGTGCGGGTCAGGACCGATTTGCCCTGGCCCGACGGGCCGACGAAGCCGAGGATCTCGCCGCGGCGGATGTCGAGGTTCAGGCCCTTCAGGATGGTGCGGTCGCGAAAGCCGACGACGAGGTCGCGGACGCGGATGATCGGTTCGGGTTCGGTCGTCTCGGGCATGGCGTCTGGGTTTCGCACCGGATCCTCAGAAATCGATCGCCGCGAAGAACACCGCGAACAACCCGTCGAGGACGATCACCATGAAGATGGATTTGACGACTGAGGCGGTGACGTGGCGCCCAAGCGATTCCGCCGAGCCCTCCACGGCGAACCCCTCGATCGTCGCGATGATGCCGATGATCAGCGCCATGAACGGCGCCTTGATCAGCCCGACGAGGACGTGGTGGACGCCGACTGCCGCCTGCAGCCGCGCCAGGAACTGCTCCAGCGTGAGCCCGCCATAGGCCATCGCCGTGAGGCCGCCGCCGGTCAGCGCCGCGAGCGCCGCGATCAGCGTCAGCATCGGCAGCCCGACGACGAGGGCGAGGATGCGCGGAACGATCAGGATCTCGATCGGGTCGAGCCCCATCACGCGCAGGGCGTCGACCTCCTCGCGCATCCGCATCGAGCCGATCTCGGCGGTGAAGGCCGAGCCGGAGCGTCCGGCCACCATGATCGAGGTGAGCAGCACGCCGAGCTCGCGCAGGATCAGGAGCCCGATCAGGTTGACGACGAAGGCCGCCGCCCCGAAGCGCTGGAGCTGGAAGATGCCCTGCTGCGCGACGATGCCGCCGACGAGGAACGAGATCAGGAAGATGATCGGCACGCCGCGGAAGGCGACCTGCTCGATCTGGTTGACGAAGGCCCGGCCGCGGAAGGTCGACGGACGCGACGCCACGCGCAGGCACGCGGCGATCACCTCGCCGAGGAAGGCCAGCCCCGTAATCAGGTCGTGCCCGCCGCGGACCACGCGGCGGCCGAGGCCGTCGAGCATCGCGAAGACCCGGCCCTGGCGGACGGGAGCGGCCGGCTCGGGATCGCGCAGGTGCATCTCGCCGAGCAGGATGCGGTGCTCAGGCCGCACGCCGGCATAGCTCAGGTGCCCGCCGGCCGCCTCGATCTCGCCGCGGGTCCGCTCCAGCACCCAGGCGCCGAGGGTGTCGAGGCGCGCGACGGCGCTCAGGTCGACCATCACGGGGCGGCTCCTGGCCTCGGCGGCGATCCGCGCGGCGGCGGTCTCGACCGCGCCGCCCTGGTCGGCCGTCCAGCGCCCGTCGAGCGCGACGTGTCCGTCGCCCGGCGCGATGGTCGCGCCGGCGGGCTGCCGGTCGAGTCGATGCGTCGGCGTGGTGTCGTTGGCCTGCACGAAGCCTGTGTCCCTCGATCGGCGCCGGTCTGCCTGCGCGATATGTTCAGATTAGGGTTGACGGTCCGTATCGTGCCGCACCGCAACCGGAGGCTGCCCGGTGGCAGGGACCCGGGCCGCGGCCCGGCTCGCGGCGGCCGCGGTCAGGGCGAGGCCCGCGACCGCGAGCGGCGCCATCGCCAGGAAGACGAGAGGCCCGCCCGCCCGGTAGGCGAAGCCGCTGAGCAGCGTGGCGCCGGCCGCCGCCGTCGCGTTCGCGGCGCTGAGCGTGCCCTGCGCCCGGCCGCGGGCGCCGTCCGGGGCGAAGGCGGAGACGGCGGCCATCGCCCCGAGCTGCGTCGCGCCGAAGGTCAGCCCGTGCAGGGCCTGGAGGCCGACGAGTGCGGGCATGGTGTCGCCGAGGGCGTACATCCCCACGGCGCGAACCAGCGCCGCCCCGCCGCCGAGGGCGAGATAGCGGAACGGCGTGCGCCACGCGGCCGGCAGGCGGGCGACGCAGGCGAACAGCACGATCTCGGCGACGACCCCGACGCCCCAGAGCGCGCCGACCGTCGCGGTCGAGAAGCCGTGCGCGGTCCAGTGGATGCTGCCGAAGGCGTAGATCGCCGCGTGGCTCGCCTGGATCGCGGCGGCGGCGGCGACGCAGAGCTTGAGGCGCAGCGGCAGCCGTGGACGAAGCCCCTCCGCGTGCTCCGGCGCCGGCGCGGCGACCGAGCGGCTGGTGAAGGCCACCACGCTCGCGATCAGCGCCAGCCCGGTGAGCAGCAGCGGCACCGCAAGGGTTTCGCCCATCGCCGTGAGCAGCGCCCCGCCGGCGAGGTTGGCGATGAGGAACGCCACCGAGCCCGACATCCGGATCCGCGCGTAGTCGAGCCGCGGCTGCCGCCGGACGGCGGCGAGGGTGAGGTAGTCGATGCTCGGAACCAGCGGCGCGCCGGCGACCGCGTTGAGCAGCACGAGGAGCGCCAGCGCCGGCCAGCCGATCCCGGCGCCGGCCGGCATCAGGGCATAGGTCGCCGCCAGGGCGAGGCTGCCCGTCAGCAGCAGCGCCCGGGCGCCGACGCCGCGATCGATCAGGCTCATCAGCGGTGCGGTGGCGACGATGCGCGTGGCGATCGGCAGGGCGAGCAGCAGCCCGATCACCGAGGCGTCGAGGCCGAGCGCGGCGAGCCAGACCGGCATGAACGGCATCGCGATGCCGATCTCGACGAAGACCACCGCATAGAGGAGCGACAGGCGGAAACGGCTGGGCTCGAGAGTCGGGGACGCGGCCAAGGTCTCGGATCGATGCGGGGTGGATCGGGACGGGAGCGGCCACCGTAAGCCGCCGTTAAACCGATCCTGTCAAATTGCGCTCTTGCCAGAGTTGCGCCGGAGCCGGGTCTCGTCCCACCGCGCGAGGCTATCGCCTTCGAGGACGCGTATCATGTCCGGTTCCCACTCGCTGACGGCCTTCGAGCCGACCGAGTACGAGGCCATCGAGGCGACCATGAGCGGGAGCGCCCGCGGGCGCTGGTTCCTCGCCGAGTATGCCCGCCGCAACCGCAGCGCCGACACGACCGTGCTGCTCGACGCGATCGCGCGGCTCGAATCCGCGGTTACGGACGGGCACGGCCCGGACGCAGTCAGCCATTTCCGCGGCGACATCATGGAGATGGCGAGCGCGATCAGCCGGACCAAGGCCGAGATCGCGGCGATCACCGATCCCGATCACGACCAGACCCGCCTCGGCATCGCCTCGGAGGCGCTGGACGCGATCGTCCAGGCGACCGAGCGGGCGACCACCGACATCCTCACCGCCGCCGAGCAGGTTCAGGAAAGCGCGTGGTCGCTGCGCGAGCACGGCATCGACGAGGCGGCCTGCGACGCCCTCGACCGCTACGCGACGCAGATCTACACCGCCTGCTCGTTCCAGGACCTCACGGCGCAGCGCACGAGCCGGATCGTGCAGACCTTGCGCTATCTCGAGGAACGCCTGATCGCGATGATGGCGATCTGGGGCGATGCCGGCGCTCCGGTCCCGCCGGCGCCGGGCTACGCGACCTCGCGCCCGGCCCGCGAATCGCGGCCCGAGGACCTCGATCAGAGCGACGTCGACCGCTATCTCGGCATGGACGCGCCGGCGGTGATCGCCGCCGCGCATGCGGCTCTCCGGGCGATCGAACCCGGTGCGGTGCCGCTCCACGACGACATCGTGTTCCTGCCCTCGGCGCCCGAGCCCGAGCCGGAGCCCGAGTCGGCCGCGGAGGCGTCGGACGTCGAGGCCGAGCTGGATTGGGCCGACGATTTCGAGGCGCAGATCGCCTCCGAGGACGACGCCCTCGAGTTCCGGGCTGCCGACGCGGCACCCGCCGACATCAGCGCCGAATCGCATCCGCCCGCGGAACGTGCGCTCAGCTTCGCCGAGATCGATGCGCTCAGCGTCGAGGAGAAGCTGGCGCTGTTCTGCTAGGGCTCCGCCGAGCGAGCGCGAGACCGCCCTCCGATCCGGGACCGCGCCTGCGCCGGCGAACCACGGCGGGGCGACGCGTTCCCCGAAGCTCGGGATCGCGCCTCGCGCCGCTTGCGCCCCCGTGAGATCGCCGCCCCTATGGGCCAGAGGGGCGAAGCGACGGAGGCCGGGCGTTGCCGAGGTATCGGAACAAGTCGTTGCCGCCGCCGTACCTGAAGCGGGTCTGGCTGCCCGACGACGCGGTCTACGATCGCGACGCCTATCCCTACTGCCTTCCGCTGTTCCGGGAGGGCGGGTTCGAGCTCGCGTTCGATCGTCCGGTGACCATCATCGCCGGCGAGAACGGGGTCGGGAAATCCACCCTGCTGGAGGGCATCGCGGTCCTCGCCGGGTTCGACGAGAGCGGTGGCGGCGCGGGCTACCGCGCCGTCGACAACGCCCGGGCGCCCGAGACCAGCGGCGGCGACCTCGCGCGCGTGCTCCGGGCGAGCTGGCTGCCGAAGGTCGGTCGCGGCTGGTTCTTCCGGGCGGAGAGCTTCTTCTCCGTCGCCCGCTACCTCGACGAGGTCGGCAGCCCCAGCGCGGATTTCCTGTCCTACTCGCACGGCGAGGGCTTCATCCGGTTCTTCGAGGAACGCTGCGCGAAGCCCGGGATCTTCCTCTTCGACGAGCCCGAATCCGCCATGTCGCCGAACCGACAATTCGACTTCCTCAAGCTCTTGAAGCGCATGGAGGCGGGCAACCAGACCCAGGTGCTGATCGTCACGCATTCGCCGATCATCATGGCCCATCCCGGCGCACGGCTGCTGCGGATGAGCCGGCACGGCCTCGAGCCCGTCGCCCTTCAGGACACCGAGCATTTTCGGATCCTGCGGCAGTTCGTGAGCGATCCCGAAGGCATGATCGAGGCGATGACCGACGCGTAGCGACGATCGCGCGGCCGGAACCGGTAGCCAGGACGAAGGGTCGCGCGTTCGCCGCAATGATCCGGCGTTACACCCTGCGCGCATCGCCCGGCGCCTGCGAGAGACCGACGACATCGTGGCCCTTCACCTGCTCAAGCTCTGCGTCGGCCCCGCCTCGATCGACGAGTTGGAGGCGCGTCAATCCCGGTTCCGCGACGAGGCGTTGCAGCTCGGTGCCGATCCGGCGCCGGTCCACACCACGCGGATGGTCCCGAAGCGGCGGGCCGAGATCGCCGGGCAAGGCTCGATCTACTGGGTGATCAAGGGCACGCTGAGCTGCCGCCAGGCGATCACCGCGATCGACCTCGTCACCGGCGACGACGGCATCGGCCGCTGCCGCCTCGTCCTCGATCCGGCGATCGTCACGGTGACGCCGCGGCCGTGCCGACCGTTCCAGGGCTGGCGCTACCTGACCCAGCGCGATGCGCCGGGGGACCTCGGCATCGGCGCCGCCGCCGACCTCGCCGCCATGCCCGAGGCCCTGCGCCGCGAGCTGGTCGGTCTCGGGCTCCTGTGATCGGACAAACGAAGGGCGGCCCCGATAGAGCCGCCCTTCTCGCGTCTTGCAGGCGTCAGGCGCCCTCGAACCGCCCGCTCGCATGGGCGAGCATCGTGTAGACCTTGCCGGTCTCGGAGGTCAGGTAGGCGTCGGCGCGGGCCGCGTCGCGGTCGTTGCGGGCCACGTCGCCGAGCAGGCGCTCGAACTCGCTGACGTAGCGGTCGACGGTGCGGCGGAACTCGGCGTCGGCACGGTAGCGGCGCTGCATCTCCAGGAAGGTCTGCTTGCCCTGCGGCGTGTAGATCTTGATGTCGAACAGGTTCGGCTCGCCGCGACGATAACGCTCCCAAAGGTCGACCGCCGTGCGGTGGTCGATCATCCGCGCGATATCGGCCGAGATCGTCTCCAGGGCGATCCGACCGGTCTCCACTGCGGCCTTCGACGTGGCAGCGGCAGGGACGGGGGGCTCGGTGGCGCCGGCTTCGTCCTCGTCGTCGAGCGAGGCCCGCGTCAGAAGATCGGACAGCCAGCCGCGCTTGTCGCCGGAGGCCGGGCTTGCCGTCGGGCGGACCGGGGACGCGGGACGCGCGGCCGGGGTCTCGGCCCGTGCCGTCGCCACGGGCCGCGCCGGGGCAGCCGGGGCCGCCGGCCGGGCGGGAGCCGCCGCGGGAGGCGTCCGCGCCGCTGCCGGGGCGGAGGTCGCGGCGGGCAACGGCTGCGCCGGAGCCGGGCGGGAAGCCGGAGCGGCACGACCGCCGGCCTCCGCCGTCCGCCGCTGCTCGGCCGCCTGCGGCTGAACCACGTCGACCGCACGGTTCGAGCGGGCGACGAGGGCCGAGAGCTCGTTCAGCGCCTTGATCTGATCGGAGACCACGCGGCGCATCTCGCCGGTGGCGTCCTGGGTCTCCTGCGGCAGCTCCAGCACGCCGCGGGCGAGGTCGGCGCGGGTGGCGTCGAGCTCGGTCCGGATCGCCCCTGCCATCTCGCGCATGCCGGCGACCGATTCGCCGAAGCGGGTCTGTGCCTCCGCGAAAACGGTGCGCATCTCGGCCGAGGCGGCGGCGATGGCGGCGCGGACGGACTCGGCGGTCTTCTCGCCCTCCGCGTCGGCTCCGGTCCGGAGGCCGTCGAAGGCCTCCGAGACACGGGCGCCGGCGGCGCCGGCCGACTGCGTGAGGCTTTCGCCGACGGCGCGAGCGCGCTCCTCGGCGGCGCGCAGCGAACGCTCGATCGACTCGGCGAAGGCCGCGGTCTGGCTCTCCAACGAAGCCGAGCGCTCCTGCAGGCCGGCCAGAGCCGTCTCCATCGCTTCCTCGCGGCCCGACAGGCTGGCGGCGAGCCGGCCCTCGACGCCCTCGAGCGACCCGGCGGCGCGGCCGAGCTCGGCCACATGGGTACGGGACTGCTCGGCCAGGGCGCGGCTGCGGCCGTCGAGGGCCTCGGCCAGGCTCGTGGCCTCGCGCACGGCCCCTTCGGCGACGCCGCGCAGGGCCTCGACCTGGGCCGAGACGCCCTCGCTCGCCGTCCCGGTCTGCGCCGCGACCTCCTGCAGCGCCTCCTGGATCTGCTGGACGCGGTTGGCGAGGCTGCCCTCGATCGCACCGAGATTGGCATCGGCACCGGCGACGAGATCCATGAGGGCCGCGTTCGCCGCCTCGATCCGGGCGACCACGCTGCCGAGGTCGCGCCGCAGGCGGTCGTTGACCTCGGACAGGCCTGCGATGGAGCGGGCCGCACCGTTCTCGACCGCGGCGCGCAGCGCTTCGGCCGATTCGCGCGATTGCAGGGTCAGCGCCTCGGTGCGCTCGCGCAGCGCCTCGATCAGGGGCTCGCCGGTCTCGGCGAGCGCCCGCTCGATCGCGGTGCCGCGCTCGGCCAGGGCGCCGGAGAGCTGCAGCACCGGTCCGTCGATCACCGCCCGCAGGCGGTCGATATGGCCCTTCATGGTGTCCGCGACCGTGCGGCCGGTCCCGTCGACGCGCTCGACCAGGGCGCCGCCGCCCTCCTCGATGCCGCGGACGATGGTCTCGGCGCTCTGCGCGAGGCGGCGTGCCAGGGCCTCGCCGCGGGAATCCACCAGCGTGCCGAGCGCGTCGGCGCGGCGTTCGAAGCCGGCGGACAGGGCCTCGGTCCGCTCGTCGAGCAGCGCCGCCATCGCGGCGTTGCGCTCGTCGAGGGTCGCCCCGAGCGCCACCGTGTGGGCGTCGGCCAAAGCCGCGTGGCTGCGGGCGCGCTCGTCGAGCGCTGCCACCAGGGACGCCATCCGCTCCTCGACGAGGCCGGCGAAGGCGTCGTGACGGTCGTCGAAGGCCGTGGCGAGCGCGTCGCCGCGCGAGGCCACCAGGGTGGCGAAGGTCTTCATCCGGCTGTCGATGCGCTGGGTGAAGGCCTCGCTGCGGCCGTCGACGCTGACGGTGAGGGCCGTGCCCTGCGCCTCGACGGTCTTGGCGAAGGCATCGGTCCGCGCTTGCAGCAGGTCGGCGAGGTCGGCCATCCGGGCGTCGAAGGCCTCGGTGATCGCCCGGGTGCGGGCCTCGACGTCGCCGCCCAGGGCCGAGGTGCGGCTTTCGAGCAGGTGCTCGATCGTGCCGGTCGCCTCGTCGAAGAGGGCGCGCAGGCCGTCGGTGCGGGCCGCGACCATCCGGGCGAAGTGCTCGGCACGATCCTCGACGGCGCTGCCCAGCGCGTGGCCGCTCTCGTCGAACAGGGAGCGCAGGGTCTGCGTCCGGGTGTCGACGGTCTCGGCCAGCTGCCGCCCGCGGCTCTCGACCAGGCCTTCGAGGGCGTCGTGCGCTTCGGCGAAGGCGGTGCGCAGGGCGGACGTGCGCTCGTCCAGCGCCTCGGTGAGCTGGCGCTCGCGAGCGTCGACGAGCTGCGCCAGCGCGGCCGGCGCCTCGTCGAACACCGCGCGCAGCGTCGCGACGCGGGCGTCCACGTTCGTGGCGAGATGATCGCCGCGGCCTTCGACCACCGCATCGAGGGCGGCATGCGCCTGCTCGAACAGGGCGCGCAGCATCTGCGCCCGGGCGTCCACGGTCTTGGCGAACTGCGTCCCGCGGCCGTCGACGAGGTCCGCCAGCGCATGCAGGCGCTCGTCGAACAGGGTTCCCATCGCCTGTGTCCGGTCGTCGAGGGTGCTCGTGGCGTGGCCGAGCGTGGTCGCGATGGTCTCGACCAGCTCGCGGCCGCGGCTGTCGAGGGCGTCGTGGAGCGGGCCCATGCGGCCGTCGAGGCTCGACGACAGGGTCGTGGCGTGCTCGTCGAGCAGGAGGCGGATCTGGTTTGTGCGGGCGTCGAGCAGGTCGTGGACCGTGCGCACGCCCTCGTCGAGCAGGCCGCTGATGTCCGAGGTGCGGGACGAGAGGGTGCGCCCGAGGCGCCCCTCGCCGTCGCCCAGCATGCGCTCCGCGTCGGCGATGGTCTGCTGCAGCTTGGCCAGCACGCTCTCGCCGCGCTGGTCGATGACCTCGCCGAGCGAGGTGCCGCCGCGGTCGAACAGGCGGGCCAGCTCGGTGATGCGGCCGCCGATGGCGCCGAACACCATGCGGCCCTTCTCGTCGAGCTCGTTCGACATCGCGGCGGTGCGCTCGTCGATGAGCTGGCCGAGCAGGTCCGAGCGCTCGGCGAAGGCGCGCCGTACCGTCTCGGTCTGGGTCGCGAGCGCCGCGTCGGCGCTGGTCGCCCGCTCCTCGATCAGGACGACGAGTTCCTGGACGCGGCCGGCTAGCGCGGCGTCGATGCCGCCGGTCCGCTCCTCGATCGCGCGGGTGAGGTCGGCGACGCGCGCGGCCATCGCCGCGTCGATGCCGCTGGTGCGGCTCTCGATCGTCTCCACGAGGTCGCGGGTCCGGCTGCCGAGTTCCTCGTCGACCGCGCGGGTGCGGCTCTCGATCAGGCGGATCGCCTCGAAGGCCTGGGCACCGAAGCGCTCGTCGACCAGGCGGCTGCGCTCCTCCAGCGCCGCGCCGATCGCCTCGAGGCGGCCGAGCACGCCGGTGTCGAACCGTCCGGCCCCCTCGTCGAGGCGGCGGGCGATCTCCTCGCTGCGGAGCGCGAGGGCGTCGCTGATGGCGACCGCGCGGGACGCGATGTCCTGGCCCAGGCCCTCGGTCCGGCTGTCCAGCGCCTGCACGAGGTCGCGGCTGCCCTCGGCCATGATCCGCGCCATCTCGCCGGTGCGACCGACCAGGGCCTCGTTCAGCGCCGTCGCGCGGGTGCCGAGATGCCCGTCGATGTGGGTAACGAGGTTGGCGAAGGTCTCGCCGATCTCGCTCGAACGCTTGGCGGAACGCTCTTCCAGCGCGCCGAGATGGGTCTCGACCGCGTCCTGCGCGTCGCGGGTGCGTTCGGCGATGGATTCGGCGACCGCCTTGCCCTTCACGGAGATGATCCGGTCCATCTCGGCCAGGCTGCCGCCCATGGTCTCGCCGAGCGTGCTCGTGTCGCGGGAGATCTTGTCGGCGAGGATGTCGCCGCGGGCGATGATGTCCTGCAGGGCGGCGAGCCGGCTGCCGATGGTCTCGTCGATCGCCTTGACCCGCACGTCGGCGGTCTCGCCGAAGCTGGCGCCGCTCTGGTGGAGGGCGTCGGCGACGCGCGCGCCCTGCGTCGCGACCGCGAGGACGATGTCGCGTCCGGTCCCGGCGATCCGCGCCTGGGTCTCCTCGGCATGGCTGGCGAGGAGGTCGGTGACGCCGCGGCCGTGCTCGCCGAAGGCCGCCTCGATCGTGCGCATCCGGGCGGACAGCTCCTCGGCGACCTGATCGGCGGCGCGGGCGATGGCGCCTGTGGTCTCGTTCGAGCGCGTCGCGAATTCGGCGTTGAGCGAGCCCATCGCGGTGCGCAGGGCCTCGATCGCCGCCTCGGCGCGGCTGCCGAGCTCGCCCCCGGTCTCCTCCGAGGCGGCGCGGATCCGGCCGAGCAGGCCGGTCATGTGCGTCTCGACGGCACCTGTCACCTCGCCGGAGGTCGCGCGCAGCGCGTCCATCGCGGCGTCGACGCGGGCGGCCATCTCGGCGGTCTGGGTCGCGGTGGCGCCGTGCGCGGCGGTCGCCGCAAGGCCGATCGCCTCGGCGGCCTCGGCGCTGCGGGCCGCGAGGTCGGCGGCGGTGTCGGCCAGGCGACGCTCGAAGATCTGAACGGCCTCGACGGTGCGGGCCTCGAGCTCGCCGGTGGCGCCGGCGGCCGAGCGGCGCATCGCCTGCGCCGCCTCGGCACCGGTCGCGCCGATCGAGACCGTGGTCTCCTCCGCCGAGCGGCGGAAGCTGTCCACGGCCTCGGCGGTGCGCGCCGCGATCTCGGCCGAGAGAGTCGCGATGGTCTCGCGGAGCGAACCGGTGGCGCCCGAGGCGCCGTGGGCGAAGGTGTCGCCGAGGTTGGCGAAGGCGGCCTCCAGGCTGGAGGCGGCCTCCTGCGAGCGCTGGGCCACGAGGCTGCCGGCGCGCTCGCCCGCCGCGTCGAGGCGGGTCTCCAGGTCGCCGCCGTGGAGGGTGATGGTCTCGTGCAGGCGCCCGGCGATCGCCTCGATGCGGTCGGCGACGCCGCCGCCGCCCGTGGTGACCGCCTCCGCGACCCGCTCGGCGGTGCCGATGAGGTCGTCGCGGACGGCGGCGGCGCGCGACGCGAAGGTCTCGATGACCCCCGCGGCGGCGAGCGCCAGCCCGGCCTGGGCGTCGCGGCCGCGCGCCTCGATCGACGCGGCGACGCCGTCGCCGGCGGTCTCGATCTCGGTGCGGAGCGCGGCGCCGCGGCCGGCGATGTCGTCGGACAGGGCGGTGCCGGTGGCCGCGAAGTGCGCGCGCAGGGCGTCGCCGGTCTCAGCGAAGCGGGCGGTGATCTCGCCGCCGGTCTGGGTGAAGCGCTCGGCGAGCGCATCGCCGCGGCTGAGGAACGTGGTCTCCAGGCTTCCCGCCGAGCGCTCGAAGCTCTCGCGCACCGTCGCGCCCTGGCGGTCGAGAGCGTCGATCACGCCGGCACCGGTCTCGGCGAGCGAGCGTGCGACCTGGCTGGCGTTCTCGGCCAGCCGCTCGGTCAGCGCGCCGCCGGTGCTCTCGAACACCCGGGTCACGTCGGCCGCGCGGGTCTCGAACGACCGCGTCAGCGTCTCGCCGACCTCGGCGATCGAGCCGCGCACGCCTTCGCTGGTGGCGGCGAGCCGCGCGATCAGCTCGTCGCCGCGTCCCGACATCACGCCGACGACGCGGTCGCCGGCCTCGCCCAGCGACGTCGTGATGGCGTCGCCGCGCGCGTCGAGAGCGCCGGTGACGCGCTCGCCGGCGCCGGTCATCGCCGTGACGATACGCTCGGCCGCGCCCTCCAGCTCCTGCGTCAGGCTCTGGTGCGAGCCGGTGATCGCGCCACGCACGCGCTCGGCGTTGGCGACGATGGACTCGCGCTGCGCCACGAGCTCGTCGACCAGGGAGCGGATGCGGATCTCGTTGTCGGAATAGGCGCGTTCCAGGGTCGCGATCTCGCCGCGGACCAGGGTTTCAAGCTCGCCGGCCCGGGCCAGGGCCCGCTCGACGCCGTCGCCGACCGCCGCGACCTCGCGGCGGACGGTCTGCGACATCGTCAACACCGCGTCGGTGGAGAAGCTCTCGGGCTCGGCCAGGCGGATCGCGACCTCTCCGACGGCGCGCGCCACGAGGCGCATCTCCTGGGCCCGCACGGCCAGCATGCCCGTTATCAGGAACAGCACCACCGGCCCGACCAGCGCGGCGGCGCCGACCGTGGCCTGCAGCGCGGTGAGGCCGGTCAGAAATCCCTTCAGGTCGCCGCCGGACTGGTTCCAGGCCAGCAGCGCGAGCCCGTTGACCCAGAGGAACGCTGCGAGCGCCGCCAGGATGTAGGGAGTCCGCGCCGGGCGCACGCGCAGCGTCTGCTGGAGGATCCCGATGTTGCGCCGGTCGTCGTTGGCCACCAGCGAGCGGTCGGGCGGAAGCAGGCCGCCTTCGCGATGCGCGCGCTCCCGGCCGGGCGGCGGCACGTCGGAGGCGAGCGGCGGATCGAGGTCGAGGCGCGGCGGGCTCAGGCGCCCGCCCTGCTCCTGCAGCGGGTCGCCGTCGCCGACATCGGGCAGGCGCGGCTCGGTCCGGGTCTCGGCCTCGGGCGTCAGGACCTCGAGGTTCAGCGCCTGCTCGATCGCAGAGAGCGCCGCCTCGGCCGGGTCCTTCAGCTTCTTTTCGGTGGCCATGCAACGCCTCGTTACGCGATCTCGCGACCGCCGGCGAGAGCCGGTGGCGGAGACACAACTACCCGTTTACCAAGTCAATTTAGACCCCGCCGGTCCCCCCGGATACCCGATCGGGGACCCCGCTTCGGAATTCCTTAACGGAATGGTTACCAAGGCGGAGCGGACCTGGCGGACAGGCCGCCAACCCATGATGCAGCAAGGATGATCCGGTGGCGACCGCTTTGCGGCGCGCCCTGTGGACAGCCGGGATGTAGATCCGAGGAAGCCCGACCGTGGACGCCATCGACCGTGCGCATCTCGACGCGCAGACGTTCGGAGACGCGGATCTGGCCGCCGAGCTCCTCGGCCTGTTCGCGGAGCAGTGCCTGCGGATCCTGCCGCGCCTGTCCGATGCGGCGCTGCCGGGGCAGGACCGTGCCGATCTCGCCCACACCCTGAAGGGCTCCGCCGCCTCGGTCGGCGCCGGGCGCGTGCGCGATCTCGCCGCCGCCGCCGAGTCGGCGCTGCGCGGGGGCGGCGACGGCGCAGACGCGGTGGCCGCCCTCGGACCGGCGGTCGCGGCCGTGCTCGCGGAGATCGCCGGCTGATCCTGAGCGGTCGACATCTGCGGCATAAGCGGTTCGGGTTGCAGGGGAGGGGAACACGCCGCGGCTTGCCGCGTAGCTTGCAGCGACAAACCCATGCCTCAGGTGTCCGCCGACGCGTCACAACGTTCGCGTGCTTGCAATCCGCGTCATGCCCCGCCAAGCAGGCCCGGCGCTCGCCGGACATTTGCCCGCCCGATCCACGAGCCCGGAGTTACGGATGCCCAAGATCACCTACGTCGATCATGCCGGAACGGCGAGGACCGTCGAGGGCAGCGTCGGCGCCACCGTCATGGAGACGGCGTTGCGCAACAACGTGCCAGGGATCGACGCGGAGTGCGGCGGCGCCTGCGCCTGCGCCACCTGCCACGTCTACGTGGCCGACGATTGGGCCGAGGCGGTCGGGCCGGCCGAGGACATGGAGCAGGACATGCTCGATTTCGCTTCCGACGTGAAGGCGACGTCCCGGCTCTCGTGCCAGATCCGCATCAAGCCCGAGTTCGACGGGCTCACGGTGACGACGCCGGCCCGCCAGGGCTGAGCGATCGGGGCGCTCAACGCAGCAGCGCCCGCATCGCCCCGTCGAGGCCTTCCAGCGTCAGCGGGAACATGCGGTCGGAGAACAGCCGCCGCATCATCGCGATTGATTGCGTGTAGCCCCATTGCGGCGCCGGCACCGGGTTGAGCCACACCGCCTTCGGGAAGTGCGCGAGCACCCGCTGGACCCAGGCCGCGCCGGGCTCCTCGTTCCAGTGCTCCACCGATCCGCCGGGCGCCGCGATCTCGTAGGGGCTCATCGAGGCGTCGCCGACGAACACCACCCGGTAGTCCGACGGATAGGTGCGGATCACGTCGACGAGCGGCGTCGCCGCGTCGTGGCGGCGGCGGTTCTCGGTCCACACCGCCTCGTAGGGGCAGTTGTGGAAGTAGAAGTGCGCGAAGTGCTTGAACTCCGAGCGCGCGGCCGAGAACAGCTCCTCGACCTGCTCGACGTGCCAATCCATCGAGCCCCCGACGTCGAGAAACAGCAGCACCTTCACCGCGTTGCGCCGCTCCGGCCGCAGGCGCACGTCGATGTAGCCCTGGCGGGCGCTCTCGCGGATCGTGCCGTCGAGGTCGAGCTCGTCGGCCGCCCCGGTGCGGGCGAAGCGGCGCAGCCGCCGCAGGGCCAGCCGCATCGTGCGGGTCCCGAGCTCGACGGTGTCGTCGAGATCCTTGAACTCGCGCTTGTCCCAGACCTTCACCGCGCGGAAGTTGCGGTTGCCGTCCTGGCCGATGCGGATGCCCTCCGGGTTGTAGCCGTAGGCGCCGAAGGGCGAGGTGCCGCCGGTGCCGATCCACTTGGAGCCGCCCTGATGGCGCTCCTTCTGCTCGGCGAGCCGCTGCTTCAGGGTCTCGAACAGCTTGTCCCAGCCGAGCGCCTTCATCTCCGCCTTCTCGGCATCGGTGAGGTACTTTTCGGCGAGCTTGCGCAGCCATTCCTCCGGAATCGCGGTGGGCGCCACAGCCTCGCCGACGGTTTCCAGGCCCTTGAAGACCGACCCGAACACCCGGTCGAACCGGTCGAGATGGCCCTCGTCCTTCACCAGGGCCGTACGGGCGAGAAAGTAGAACTCCTCGACCCGCTTCTCGGCGAGGTCGCGCTCGAGCGCGCCCAGCAGGACCAGGTACTCGCGCAGGGAGACGGGGACGCGCGCCTCGCGCAGCGCTGTGAAGAACTGAAGCAGCATCGCTCGATAACGCGCCGCGGCGGGCATCGGGTCAAGCGCCGGTCGCGATCACCTGAAGGGCGGTGCGGCGGGACGATGGGCTCCGGCAGGCCAGGATTCCTGGGTACAAGTCCTCATTCCTGTTGATATCCCGTCGAGTCGGGCTCGCACGGTCACGCAAACAGTCATCGGAATCGATCATCTCGGATGCATCGAGTCCAGCCGGGCGTGGCGCGAGTCAACATGCCCGGAATCAGGAGGTCTGCGATGGCAGTCATCCTACGCAACATGTCCGAATTCAAGCGGTTTCTCGGGAAGCCGGGCGCGATGATTCAGGTCGTTCGCAACACCTTCATGGATCGCCAGCCCGAGGCGGCCCGCGCGGCCTACCGCGACAAGGGCATGTACCTGCCGCGCACGGTCCAGGCGATCTCGCGAAAGGCGGCGGTGTTCGCGCTGAAGGGGCATCCGGGAACGGTCTGGCTGTACTGGGACAAGGGCGCCCGCGGCTGGCGCTTCAACGGCGACACCGTGACGGTGCCGCTCTCGATGGGGCTCGGACCGCCCGACGAGATCGTCTACCGCTGCAGCTTCGCAGAGGGGCTCGAGCCGGCCCGCGCGGTCCGGGCGGCCAAGCCGGAGGCGCGCGACTGGCACGGCGAGGCGATGCCGAACCTGATCTGACCGCAGGCGCGCGGCGTCCGCGCCCGGCTCAGGCGCGCCGCACCACCGGAGCGGGCTCGTCCTTGGGGGGCGCCTCGCGCGGCGCCTCGTGCGCCTTGCCGACGGTGCGTCGCGCCCGGAAGACCGGGCGGGTGTCGGTCTCCTTGCGCTTGAGCATCGCGCGGTACTCGTCGCGGCGCTCGTGGATCGAGGCGATGACGAGGCCCATCGGCACGCCGACATCCACCAGCACCGCCTCCGACAGCTGAAGCGAGGCCTCGATCGTCTCCGGCACCGCGTCGTCGACGCCGAGCTCGTAGAGTGCGGTCGCGTGCTTGGCGTCGCGGGCGCGCGCGACGATGGTCAGGTCCGCCCGCTCGGCGCGGGCGGCCATCACCACCGCCTCGACCGCGTGCGGGTTGTCGAGAGTCACCACCAGCGCCCGCGCGGTGGCGATGTCGCAGCGGCGCAGCAGCTCGGTGTTCGAGGAATCGCCGAAATAGACCGGCTTGCCGAGCCGGCGCTGCTCGGCGACGCGGGCGGCGTCCGCGTCGAGGGCGAGGTAGGGGATCTTGTGGCGGGCCAGCATCTCGCCGACCTGCCGACCGACCCGGCCGTAGCCGGCGACGATGACCCGGTCCTGTTGCTTGTCCGGCGGCGGGTCGGCCCGCACCCGCCCGGCCTGGTTCTTCGAGGCGCGCTTCCCGATCCGCCGGCCGAGCGCCGCGAGGCCCGGGATCATGATCATCGTCACGGTGGTGACGATCAGCGCCGCGCCCCCGACCGGCTCCGGCACCAGGCCGCCGGCCATCGCGCCGCCGATCAGCACGAAGGCGAACTCGCCGCCCGGCCCGAGCAGCATCGCGGTCTCCAGGGCGACGGCGCGAGAGAGCTTGAGCGCGGGCGCCGCCATCACCACGACCGCCGCCTTGATGAACAGCAGCGCGAAGGCGAGCCCGAGGATCGCGCCGGGCGCCGCCAGCAGCTGCGCGGGATCGAGGTTCATCCCCACGGAGACGAAGAACACCCCGAGCAGGAGCCCCTTGAACGGATCGATCGTGGCCTCGATCGCCCGGCGGTACTCGGTCTCGGCGAGCAGCAGCCCGGCGACGAAGGCGCCCAGCGTCATCGACAGGCCCGAGGCAGCCGCCGTCAGCGCGGTCGCGACGATGACGAGCAGGCAGGCCGCCATGAACAGCTCGGCCGACTTGGTGCGCGCCACGAGGTGGAACAGCGGCCGAAGCGCGAGGCGGCCGGCGACCACGATCAGCACCAGGGCGATCGCCGCCTGGGCGAGAGCCAGAGCCAGCGCGCCGCCCATGTCGGCGCCGTCGCTGCGGCCCGACACCGCGATCGCGAACAGGACCGGCGCCACGGCAAGGTCCTGGAACAGCAGCACCGCGAAGCTCGCGCGCCCGGCCGGCGTGTTGAGCCGCCGCTGCTCGGCCAGCACCGGCAGCACCACGGCGGTGGAGGACAGCGCCAGCGCGATGCCGACGATCACCGCGCCCGCCAGCGGGACCTTCAGCCCGAATAGGATCGACCCGATCACCAGGGCCGAGCAGATCACCTGGATCGAGCCGAGGCCGAAGACCAGGCGCCGCAGCGTGCGCAGCCGCTCCCAGGACAGCTCGACGCCGATCATGAACATCAGGAAGATCACGCCGAACTCGGCGAGATGCGCGATCTCGGTGCGGTTGCCGATCGTGAACAGCGAAACCCAGTGGAACTGGTCGGCGAAGCGGCCGAGCCCGAACGGCCCGAGGAGCGCGCCGGCCCCGATGAAGCCCAGCACCGGGCTGATGCGCAGCCGATGGAACAGCGGCACCACCACGCCCGCGGTGACGAGGAACAGGATCGCTTCCTTGTAGGAGCCGGCATGGACGTCGGGCATCGGCGGTCGGTTCGAACCTCTTGGTCGGGTGGCGCTGCTTTGGGTCGCCGCGATCATGCGAGGTGGGCGCCGCGCGAGCAACCTCGAAACGCCGCCGCGGCACGATTGGGCGGCCGCCCCGCCTGAATTCGCGACTTCGAAGTGAGGCATTTGCGCCACCCCGGATGCGGTTCCGGTGGATGGCCGCCATGCGGCCCAAATTCGGCACAATGCCCGCTTAGCGAAAACGATTAACGAACGGTTACGCTCAACCGCGCGTCGCATACGATCCGAGCTTAGAGAGCCCCATGCGAAAGATGCCCCCGAGCCGGGAGGTCCAGCGCGAGCGCCGTGCCTGGGCTATCGAGTCCGACAGGTGGACGCACGAGCGCCATGTCGAGAAGGGCTATCGCATCAAGTGGGGCTACGTCGCGATCGCCTATCTTGTCGAGTTCATGGTCATCGGCGCCTCGCTCTGGGGCGCCTGGCTGTTCGCGGCGGTCTACAGCGACGGCGACAACCACGCCTTCTACTTCATGCTGCTGGCGCCGCTGGTCTACGCCGCGGTCGAGCTGTGCCGCGTGCCGCTGGGCATCCTGGCGCGGACGCAGCGCTCGTACTTCATTCGCGCGCTCGCGGTCGTCGGCATCATCTTCGCCGCCGGCGTGACGACGAAGTCGGTCTCGCAGCTCGGCGAGATGATGTTCCATCCCCGCCTGATGGAGGCCTCCAAGACCAAGACCGCGCTCAAAGACGCGCAGGCCGACCGGAGCACCATCGACAACCGCATCGCCTCGGCCGACGCCCGGGTTGCACAGTACACGACCGAGCTCGACCAGATCGAGAAGCGCGCCGCCGACAACGCGGCGCAGCTCTCGGCGCTGCCGGCGCAGCGCTGCGAGAAGGTGTTCGGCACCAACAGCCGCGGCGTGCGCTACCAGAACCTGAAATGCGTCACCGACCCGCGCACCGCCACGCTCTCGTCGAGCGTCGCCAAAGCCTCGGCCGATCGCGGCGTGCTGACCAAGGACCTGGAAGAGGCGCGCAAGGCCCGTGCGCAGCTCGACCGCGGCGCCGCCGAGCGCAAGGTCGCAGACGCCGAGCAGGCCTACCGCAACGCCGTGAACCGCTCGCAGCTGCACTCCTTCACGGCGATGGTCTACGGCGTCGATCCGATCGACGTGTCCGAGCAGCAGGTGCACGCCTTCCTGCGCATCTTCGTGTTCCTACCGGCCCTCTGCGCCGCCTTCGCCTCGACGATCCTCGCGCTCTGCGCTGTCTCGGTGCGTAAGACCTTCATGGACGAGGACGACCTCGGCGCCGCCGTGAACCCGGAGGCGACGCCCTACATGCTGGAATCGATCACCGAAGCGCTGAAGCAGAACCTCGAGCCGGTGCTGCCGCGGCAGAACCGTGAGGCGGCGACGGGCGCGGTGATCCCGATCAACCGCCCGGCCACGGGGATCGCCCCGGGGATCGCGGCCGCGAACCAGCCGAACCTTCCGGCCGCCAGCGCGGGAGCGGGCGCATGAGCTACGTCGCGCAGGGGTCGCCGGAGAACATCGCGCTCGCGCAGCAGGTCAACGGCCGGCTGCGGGCGGAATCCCGCATCGTCTTCGCCCGCGCCTTCCTGTTCCGGGCGGCCGGCGCGGGGATCTTCACCGCGCTGGCCGGCATCGGCATCGGCGCGGCGGCCTACGGCTGGGCCACGATGAACCAGTTCGACACCGCCGCCGAGAAGATCGCCGCCGCGATGCAGGCGGCGCTCTCCGACGTCACGCTCAAGACCAAGGGCGAGGTGACGCTGACCGACAACGTGCTGAAGCTCGAAGGCGGCCTGCCGAAGGCCGCCGGCGCCCCGACGCCGACGAAGGCGCAGCTCGGGGCCGACGCGGCGCCGGCTTCGAAGGCGATCGTCAACACAACCTTCACCGTGTTCAAGCAGGTGCCCTATCTCGACGGGCAGATCGTGACCGGCTGGAACTTCAAGGACAGCGCCGACCAGCCCTACCAGCAGTACTGCTACTTCTCCCGGCGGTCCAACGAGTCGAAGGGCCAGGTGGAGATCAAGATCGATCTCGCGATGGACGGTAAAACTCTACCGCAACCACAAAAATCGGACGTGAATCTTGCGATCCTCGCCTCGAACTGCGTCTGGCACGACGGCAAGTCGCTGTAACGCAGGACGACACGACGCCATCGCACGAAAAAACGGGTCCGAGGAAACGCTTCCCTAACCGCTCGCGCGCCAGGATGCGTCTGCACGAACGTGCGTGCAGACGTGATCCGAGTACCGCCGATGGACGACCTTCTGCGCGAGTTTCTGACTGAGAGCGGCGAGCATCTCGACACCGTCGACACGGAACTCGTCCGGTTCGAGCAGGATCCGAACAACGAGACGATCCTCCGGAATATCTTCCGCCTCGTGCACACCATCAAGGGAACCTGCGGCTTCCTCGGCCTGCCGCGGCTGGAAGCGCTGGCGCATGCCGCCGAGACCCTGATGGGTCGCTTCCGCGACGGTCTCGCGGTGACCAGCCCGGCCGTCAGCCTGATCCTCGCGACGCTCGATCGCCTGAAGCTCATCCTCGCCGACCTCGAAGCCACCGGGACCGAGCCCGCGGGCAGCGACGCCGACCTGATCGAGGCGCTGGAGCGCATGTCGCTCGGCACGCCCGAGGCCGCCGCAGCTCCCGAGCCCAAGATCGCCGAGGCCAAGCTCCCGGAGCTTAAGATTCCGGAGCCGAAGCTGCCCGAGATCGTCGTGCGCGAAAGCAAGCCCGGCGAGGTCTCGCTCGAGGACCTCGAAGCCGCGTTCCTCGCGGCCCCCGGCCCGGACGATGCCCCCTCCGCCTGGATGCCCGAGCCGGCGCCGATCGCTCAGGCACCGGTCGCCCCGGCCCCGATCGCACAGGCATCGGCCGCCGTCGTGCAGGAAGCTCCGGCCCCGCTCGCGAAGGCCCCGGTGTCGGGCGATGCGCCGGCCGAGGCCCCCGAGGGCGGCCTGGCCAAGATGCAGACCATCCGGGTGAACGTCGACACCCTCGAGCACCTGATGACGATGGTGTCCGAGCTGGTGCTGACCCGCAACCAGCTCCTCGAGATCGCGCGCAAGCACGAGGATTCGAGCTACAAGGTCCCGCTGCAGCGGCTCTCCCACGTCACGGCCGAGCTGCAGGAAGGCGTCATGAAGACGCGCATGCAGCCGATCGGCAACGCCTGGCAGAAGCTGCCGCGGGTGGTGCGCGACCTGTCGAGCGAGCTCGGCAAGCAGATCGACCTGGTGATGCTCGGCGCCGAGACCGAGCTCGACCGGCAGGTCCTCGAGGTCATCAAGGACCCGCTGACCCACATGGTCCGGAACTCGGCCGACCACGGCCTCGAATCGACCATGCAGCGGATCTCGGCCGGCAAGCCGGCCCGCGGCTCGATCCGCCTCTCGGCCTACCACGAGGGCGGGACCATCACGATCGAGATCGCCGACGACGGCAAGGGCCTCGATCTCGTCGCGATCCGCAAGAAGGCCGTGGAGCGCGGGATCGCGACCCAGGCCGACGTCGAGCGCATGACCGACGCGCAGGTCGCCAAGTTCATCTTCGACGCCGGGTTCTCCACCGCGGCCGCCGTCACCTCCGTCTCCGGCCGCGGCGTCGGCATGGACGTGGTGAAGACCAACATCGAGACCATCGGCGGCGTGATCGACATCGCCACGCAGAAGGGCGTCGGCACCACCTTCACCATCAAGATCCCGCTGACGCTGGCGATCGTCGCCGCCCTCATCGTCCGGGCCGGCGAGAGCCGCTTCGCGGTGCCGCAGCTCGCGGTGCTCGAGCTGGTGCGGGTCGACGCCACCGCGCAGCAGCGGATCGAGCGCATCAACGACGCGCCGGTGCTGCGCCTGCGCGAGCGGCTGCTGCCGATCGTGACCCTCAAGGGCCTGCTCGGCCAGGACGACACCGGGACCGAGACCGGCTTCGTGGTGGTGGCCCAGGTCGGGCGCCAGCGCTTCGGCATCCTCGTGGACGAGGTCTTCCACACGGAGGAGATCGTCGTGAAGCCGATGTCCTCGAAGCTGCGCCACATCCCGCTGTTCGCCGGCAACACCATCCTCGGCGACGGCGCCGTGGTGCTGATCGTCGACCCGAACGGCATCGCGCGGCAGGTCAGCCAGGGCGCGCAGGGCGGCGGCCCGATCGAGGCCGAGGCCGAGGCGGCCGAGCTCGGCGACCCGAAGACCACGCTCCTCGTGTTCAAGGGCGGCGCCGGCAGCTTCAAGGCGGTTCCGCTGTCGCTCGTCACGCGGCTGGAGGAGATCGACGCCGGCAAGGTCGAATGGCTCGGCGGCCGTCCGCTGATCCAGTATCGCGGCCGGCTGATGCCGTTGGTCCCGGCCGACGAGGCCATCGCGATCCGCACCGAGGGGACGCAGGCGCTGGTGGTGTTCTCCGACGGCGACCGGGCGATGGGCCTCGTGGTCGACGAGATCGTCGACATCGTCGAGGAGCGCCTCGACATCGAGATCGCGGCCGAGCGTTCGGACCTGATCGGGTCGGCGGTGCTGCGCGGCCGCGCCACCGACATCATCAACATCGCCCACTTCCTGCCGCTGGCCTACGACGACTGGGCGCGCGGCGCGAAGGCGGCCTCGGCGAAGACCGCCACGCTGCTGCTCGTGGACGATTCGGCCTTCTTCCGCGACATGCTGAGCCCGGTGCTGAAGGCCGCCGGCTACCGCGTCGTCACGGCGCCCGGTGCCGAGGAGGCGCTCGCCATCCTCCAGGCGGATGCGCGGATCAGCGTCGTGGTGACCGACCTGGAGATGCCGGGCCGCAGCGGCTTCGATCTCGTCGGCGCGATGCGGGCGGGCGACCCGCGGGTCGCCGGCCTCCCGGTGATCGGCCTCACCGGCACCATCGGGGCCGATGCGGTCGAGCGGGCCCGCACCCTCGCGATCAGCGACCTCGTGGCGAAGTTCGACCGCAGCGGCCTCGTCGCGGCGCTCGCCGAGCTCGATGCCGCGCCGAACGCGGCGCTCCGCGCCCACGCCGCCTGAGACCGGCCCGTCCCGACGGTGCCGCGCCGATCCCGGCGCGAACCGACCATTCTGGTTTGACGGCGCCGCGACGCCGGGGAGACACCACCATGCAGGCTGCCAACAGCAACGCCACGGAGGCGGGAACGACCCAGGACTTCGTGACCGTCTTCGTCGGCGACACGATGTTCGGGCTCGCCATAGACCGGGTGCACGACGTGTTCATCCCGGCCGGCGTCACGCCGGTGCCGTTGAGCCCGCCCGAGATCGTGGGCCTGCTGAACCTGCGCGGACGCGTCGTCACCGCGATCTGCCTGCGCCGCCGGCTCGGCCTTCCGGCGTCCGAAGGTGCGGCGCGCATGGCGATCGGCCTGGAGCAGGGCGGCGAGACCTTCGCCCTCGTGGTCGACGGCGTCGGCGAGGTGCTGAAGCTCGGTGTCGAGACGCACGAGCCGGTGCCGATCAACCTGGATGCCCGCTGGCGCGACCTCGCCCTCGGCGTCCATCGCCTCGACGGCCGGCTGCTCGTCATCCTCGACGTCAACGCGCTGCTGGTTTTCGCGTCCGAACACGCCGGCGCGACCGCAGCGTGACGTCGCCGACAGCAAAGAGCCGAGAGGGCAAGACGCCGTGACCATCGCTTCAGCCGAAACCCGCACCTGCCTCGTGGTCGACGATTCCGCCGTGATCCGGAAGGTGGCGCGGCGGATCATCGAGACGCTCGGCTTCGACGTCTCGGAAGCCGAGGACGGCAGCGACGCCCTGCTGCGCTGCGCCGAGGCGATGCCCCAGGTCATCCTGCTCGACTGGAACATGCCGAACATGGACGGCTACGCCTTCCTCCAGGCCCTGCGCCAGCGGCCCGACGGCAACAGCCCGAAGATCCTGTTCTGCACGACCGAGAACGACGTCGGCGCCATCGCCCGGGCCCTCCGGGCGGGCGCGGACGAGTACATCATGAAGCCGTTCGACCGCGACATCCTGACGGCCAAGCTCGAGCAGGTCGGCGTCGTCCAGGCCGCGGCCTGACGCAGGCCCGATCCGGCTGCCCGCGTCGGCTCGGTCGAGCCGGCTGGACCGCGACGTCGAACGACCCCCACTCCCCCATCGTCATTGGGATGCCGAACCCATGCTGGCCGCCAACCCGAGCCTCGCGCCCAAGCCGTGGGCGACCGCGTCCGTGCCGATCAAGGTGCTGATCGCCGACGACTCGGCCGTGGTGCGCGGGCTCGTCGCGCGCTGGATCGGCGAGGCCGGCTTCACCGTCGTCGGCACCGCCTCGAACGGCCGCATCGCCGTGGAGATGATGACGCGGCACGATCCGGACGTGGTGCTGCTCGACATCGACATGCCCGAGCTCGACGGCACCGAGGCGCTGCCGCGCATGCTCGCGGCCAGCCCGACCGTGCAGGTCGTGATGATGTCGACGCTGACGACGCGCAACGCCGACATCTCACTCAAGTGCCTCGCCCTCGGCGCGGTCGACTATCTCGCCAAGCCCGAGAGCAACCGCGGCGTCACCACCTCCGACGCCTTCCGCGCCGACCTCGTGGAGCGGGTGCGGCTGTTCGGCGCCGCCCGCGCCCGCCGCCGCGGCCCGGCGCCGGCCCCGATCGCGCCCGGCGCCGCCCCCTCGCCGATGCCGGCCCCGGCGGCGCCGCGCCCGAGCCCCCCGGTCACCCTGCGCCCGAAGGCCCGCACCGGCCTAGCGCCCCGCGTCCTTCTCGTCGGCGCCTCGACCGGCGGCCCCCGGGCGGTCGGCGAGATGCTCGAGAAGATCGGCGCGGCGACGCTGCGCCGGCTGCCGATCCTGATCGTCCAGCACATGCCGCCGATCTTCACCGCGGTCTTCGCCGAGCACCTCGCCACCCGCACCGGACTCGTCGCGGCCGAGGGCAAGGCCGACGAACGGCTCGAGCCTGGGCGGATCTACGTCGCGCCGGGCGGGCGCCACATGGGCCTGACGGGGGGCGCCGGCCGAGAGCCGGTGATCCGCCTCGACGACGGACCGCCGGTGAACTTCTGCCGGCCGGCCGTCGACGTCCTGTTCAAGGACGCCGCCGCCCTGTTCGGGGGCGCCACCCTCTCCGTCGTGCTCACCGGCATGGGCTCGGACGGCACCCACGGCGCCCGCGCGCTGTGCGAGGCCGGCGGCGCCGTGCTCGCACAGGACGAGGCGACGAGCACCGTCTGGGGCATGCCCGGCAGCATCGCCAAGGCGGGGCTGGCCCAGGCCATCCTGCCGCTTCCCGAGATCGGCCCTGCGCTGCGCGCCATGATCACGGGACAGGCGGCATGACCGAGCTCGAATTCGATTTCCTGCGCGCCTACCTCAAGCAGCGCTCCGGCCTCGCGCTCACCCCCGAGAAGCGCTACCTCGTCGAGAGCCGGCTCACCCCCGTCTGCCGCCGCTTCGGCCTCGCCACGCTGCGCGACCTCGTCGGCACCTTGAAGATCTCGCGCGATTCGTCGATCGAGAAGGCGGTCGTCGAAGCGATGACCACCAACGAGACCTTCTTCTTCCGCGATCGGACGCCGTTCGATCTGTTCCGCGACGTGCTGCTGCCTCAGGCGATGGCGCGCCGTGCCGGCCAGCGCCGGCTGCGCATCTGGTGCGCGGCGGCCTCGACCGGCCAGGAGCCGTATTCGCTCGCGATCCTGCTGCAGGAAGCTGGCGCCAAGCTTGCCGGCTGGCAGGTCGAGATCGTCGCGACGGACCTGTCCACCGAGGTGATCGAGAAGGGCAAGCTCGGGCTCTACAGCCATTTCGAGGTGCAGCGCGGGCTGCCCGTGCAGTGGCTGCTGAAGTACTTCACCCAGATCGGCGAGCAGTGGCAGATCGCCCCGGCCCTGCGCGCGATGATCGATTACCGGCCGCTCAATTTGCTCAACGGCTTCGAGGCGCTCGGCTCCTTCGACGTGATCTACTGCCGCAACGTGCTGATCTACTTCGATACGCCGACCAAGGCCGACATCCTCGGGCGGCTCGCCGAACGGCTCGCACCGGAAGGCGCGCTTCTTCTCGGCGCGGCCGAGACGGTGATCGGCCTGACCGACCGGCTGAGCCCGAACCCGCAGCACCGCGGCCTCTACGGCGTGGCGCAACCGGCCCTGCGCGCGGCGCCTCCGCTCCCCGCCGCGTTCCCGCAATTGCGGGTCGCCGCCCGCTGACTCGGGCGAGCATCACAGTACGATTTACGCTGCGGGAAGAGGGGGGAACGGCCACTCGGCGCCGCTGGAAACATACCGAAACATTAAGGCGAACAGATCCTTAACCGCGGCGTGGGCACTTTGCACACGGACCCGCGGCCGGGCGTTTCCGGCAGCTTCACGGGAAAGCCGCCCATGAGTTCGATCCCCAGCACCACCGCCTCGCAGATCCAGGCGCCGCAGCGCCCGGCGCACGCCCACAAGAACCGGGTCGCCTCCGAGATCGACAGCGAGGCCTCGGCCGGCGCCATCTCCGCGACCGACGCCACCGCGCTCACCAGCGCCCTCGACTCGATCGACGCCAGCCTCAAGTCCGGCGAAACCGCGAACGGTGCCGCGTCGGCATCGTCGAGCACCTCCGCCGCGTCGCGGCTCGACCCGTCCCAGATCAAGAGCCGGATCGACGGCCTGATCGCCGACCAGGTCACCAACGGAACGCTGACCAGCGACCAGGCGGCGACGTTGACGTCGCTGTTCGCCAAGGGAGGCGCGAAAGGCGAGGCAAAGGATGGCGGGGTCGGCGGTGCGGGCGGCCCGCCCCCGGGACCGCCCCTCGGCGCGGCGCCGGACGGCAACGACCTGTCCGATGCGTCGAGCGCGGATCCCGACGCCTCGGCCTCGAGCAGCACCAGCACCGCGTCGACGAGCGATCTGCTGGCGAGCTTCATCAAGCAGCTCCAATCGACGCAGGCGAGCGCGACCGGCTACGCGTCGAGCGGGTCTTCCAGCACGAGCAGCAACGCCTCGGCCCTCGTGTTCGACTTCCGCAGCTGAGCCGCATCGGCGCGCGCGGTGTCGCCATCCTCGGGGCGAGCGAGCCGACACCGCGTCCTCGCCCGGCGCATCGTCCGTCCCCGGCGATGCCGCGAGACAACCACCGGCCTCAGCGGGTAGGACGCGGTCTCGACGCCAAGCGAGCAGGAGCCATTCGATGACGGCAAGGCCGAAGGTCGCGTTCATCGGCACCGGCGGGACGATCTCGTCGCTCGGTCGCGATTCCCTCGACATCCTCGACTACACCGCGACTGGGAACCGCCTGGAGGCGCAGGCGATCCTCGATGCCGTGCCGGAGGTGCGCGCGATCGCCGAGATCGTGCCGGTCGCCTTCCGCGCCGTGCCGAGCCCGGCGATCGGCTTCGCGGAATGGCGCGACCTGGCGACGACCTGCGAACGCCTCGTCGCGGAGCATCGCGACCTCGCCGGCATCGTCATCGGGCATGGCACCGCCACCCTCGAGGAGACCGCCTACGCCCTGAGCCTGACGCTCACCGTCGACGTCCCGGTGGTGCTCGTCGGGTCGCAGCGGCCGATGAGCGCCCTGTCGAGCGACGCTGGGCTCAACCTCGTCGCGGCGATCCGCACGGCGGCGTCGGCGCAGTCCCGCGGGCGCGGCGTCCTCGTCGTCCTCAACGACGAGATCCAGGCGGCACGCGAGGTGACCAAGACCTCGGTCGCCCGGCTCCAGACCTTCCGGACGCCGGATTTCGGGGTGCTCGGCCACGTCGACGGCGCCTCGGTGCAGTACTACCGGCGCTCGGAGCGGAGCCACGCTCCGGGAACGCCCTTCGACATCCGCGCGCTCGAAGCGCTGCCGCGGGTCGACGTGTCCTACGGCTATGCCGACGCGGACGGCACGGCGGTGCGGGCCTTCCTCGCCGCCGGAGCGCGGGGCATCGTCTCGGCGGGGCTGGCGCCGGGCATGACGCCGCCGCGCGAAGCCGACGCCCTCGAGCAGGCCGCCGCCGCCGGCATCGTCGTGGTGCAGTCGACCCGGGCGGGCAGCGGCGTCGTCCCGCTCACCACCCGCCTGAGGGAGCGCGGCATCCTCAGCGCCGACAACCTGACGCCGCAGAAGGCCCGCATCCTGCTCGCGCTCGCCCTGACGGTGACGCGCGAGCCCGCGGAGATCGCGCGGATGTTCGCCACCTACTGAGACGCGTCGGGACGGGCCGAACCCGATTTCGGCCTCCGCCATCGACAAGGATCGGAGGGTGGAGCAAGACGGTGCCATGGCAATGGCGGCATCATCCATCGTCTCCCTTTCCGGGCCGGAACGCGAGCGCATCGCCGCGTACCTGGCCGAGATCGCCTGCGCCGCCGGCGAGATCCTGCTCGGCCACCACGGCAACGACTGCCCGCACGTGCTCAAGGTGGACGGCTCGCCCTCGAGCCATGCCGACCTCGAGGCCGAGCAGCTGATCCTGGCCAAGCTCCTGGAACGGTTCCCGGCGATCCCGGTGGTGGCCGAGGAGACCTGCCACGACGTGCCGCCCGCCGACCGGTTCTTCCTGGTCGACCCCCTGGACGGCACCCGCGACTTCCTCGCCGGTAGCCCGGAATTCGCCGTGTGCATCGCCCTGATCGAGGGCAACCGCCCGGTCGCCGCGGCGCTGGCCGCGCCGGGCGTCGGCCGCGTCTGGCACGCGGGTGTCGCCGCGCACGAGGCGCCGATCGAGGCCGGCCGCCCCGGGCCCTCTCGCGCCGTCCGAACCCGGCCCGAGCCGCGGGACGGGCTGACCGCGCTCGGCAGCCGGCGCCACGGCGATTCCGAGACCGAGGCCTGCCTCGACGCGCTCGGCGTGACATCGCGCCGCGCGGCCGGCTCGGCCCTCAAGTTCGCGCTGATCGCCTCGGGCGAGGCCGACCTCTACGTCCGCTGCGGACCGACCATGGAATGGGACACCGCGGCCGGCGACCACATCCTGACCGCCGCCGGCGGCCGTGTCGTCACCCCCACCGGCCGGCCGATCATCTATGGCCGGCACGCGATGGCCTATCGCAACGGCCCGTTCGCGGCTCTGGGCGATCCGGCGCTCGCCGCCCGGGTCGCGCTTCCCGATCGCGGGCCGATCCTGCGGCCGCGGGAGGGCGCAGCGGTGACGCGGCTCACTCCCGTCCTCCGTCCGTGAGCGGCTGCAGGCTCGGCCAGGACGCCTCCGCCCGCTCCGCCAGCGTGGGGTCCGCCAGCACCCGATCCCGTCGCTCGGCGTTGCGGAACAGGTAAAGGCGCTCCTCGATCACCGCGAAGACCAGCGGATCGGCGTCGACCAGCCGTCCGTCGAGGATGCCGACGACGTCGTATCCGCCCAGCCGCGGCGTGTAGACCGTAGGGTCGCGCAGGTAGGCGGCGCGGTTGGCGGCACCGGCGAACCGCCAGGTCCTGCCGCCGCCGGAAGCCTCGAACGCGGACGAGCCCGCCCGCGGGCCCTTCGGCAGGAAGTAGCTCACCGGGTCGAAGCCCGAGAGCGCGAGCGGGCCGGCGACGGGCGTCTGTCCGATCGCCGGCTCCGCGAGGCCCGCCAGGACGAGGATGGCGCAGTCACGCCGCGTTAACCACATCGTGTCCACCTGTCCCCTAGCTCGCGCCCGGATCGACCGCCGTGCGCTCCGGCGGCAGGTCTGCCGCATGTCCTTGGGGGCGGACGCAAGGCATCGTCCAGGTGCGCATCCAAGTCCAGGCGCGCGATCGCGTCCCATGACGGCGCCGCCTTCAGCGGATCGAGGAGGAACCATGACCACACCCGATTCCCCCCGCACGGCCACCCTGCGGCAGGACGCGCCGACACGCCGCCGCGCCCTGGCCGGCCTGAGCTCGGCCGGGCTCCTCGCCTTGTCGGCGGCCGCGTTCGGCGTTTCCCCGAGCGTGCCGGCCTCCGCCCGCGGCGTCGAGGATCCCGGCGCGCCGGAGACCTTCCGGCCGCGCGAGATCGTCGATTCCGGCCACAAGTTCTTCGGCAGCGTCTCGCGCGGGCTGGCGCTCACGGTGCAGGAGGCGACCAAGCGCTGGGGCGAGCCCAACGGCTACATCCTCGGCCAGGAAGCCTCCGGCGCCATCGTCGGCGGCGTCCGGTACGGCGAGGGCACGCTCTACACCCGCAATGCGGGCCAGCGCCGGATCTACTGGCAGGGCCCGACCCTCGGCTTCGACATCGGCGGCGACGGCGACCGCACCATGATGCTGGTCTACAACCTGCCGGCGGTGAATGGGATCTACCGCCGCTTCGGCGGTGTCGACGGCTCGGCCTACTTCGTCGGCGGCTTCGGCATGACGGCGGTGACCAACGACGGCATCGTCGTGGTTCCGATCCGGACCGGCGTCGGCGCCCGCCTCGGCATCAACGTCGGCTATCTGAAGTTCACCGGCACGCCGACCTGGAACCCGTTCTGACGCGACCGAATCTCGACTTCGCGCCCGCGCGCAAAACCGGTTAGACTGCGCGTCAGCTTCGGCCGGGCATGCTCGGCCCACGGGCACGGCATCCGGGTTCAGCCCCGGTGTCCGGGCTCGTTCTGCGTGTGGTCGCATCGTCGCACGAGCGGGCAGGGTCCGGTCTTGCGGCGGCGCTCAAGGGATCGAGTTCGCCCGCGTGATCGAAACCGTGATGGTCTTCGCCCTCGGCTTCCTGGTGGCGATGCTGTGCGCGCTGCTGGCGCTGCCCGCCGTGAACGCGCGCGCCGCCCGCCTGGCGCGGCGCCGGACGGAGGCGCAGCTGCCGCTGTCCGTCGGAGAGATCGCCGCCGAGAAGGATTTTCTGCGCGCCGAGTTCGCGGTGCGGCAGCGGCGGATGGAGCGTGCCGTCGAGGACGCGCGCACCAAGCGGCAGGCCGACATGGCGGCCCTCGGCAACCGCACCATGGAGGCGGCCGCCCTCGCGCGCGACGTCGCCGCGCGAGACGCCGAGATCGCCGAGGCGCTGGCGCTTCGCGGTCGTCTCGAGAACGAGCTTTCGACCGCGCAGGCCGACGGCTCGTCGAGCCTCGCGACCCTGCTCGCCCTGGAAGAGGCGCATGCCGACCTCCTGGACAGCCTGCTCGCCGCGCGGAACGCCCTCGGCACGGTCGAGGACGTCCCATCCGGCGCGGCGGAGAGCGAGGGCAGCGTGCGCGAAAAGCTCGCGGCCACCGAGGCGGCGCTCGCCAAGGCCGTGTCCGACCGCGGGGAGGCGGTCGAGCGCGAGAATGCGGACCTTCGCCGGCGCATCACCGAGGTGGCCGACACCCTGACGCAGCGCGAGCGCCTTCCGCCGGTGGCGGCCTACGCGATGCGTGCCTCCTCGCACTGAGCGGCTGTCGAGCCACCAAAATCCTAGGGTTGCGGTTGCGAAACCGCGCCGCGATGCCTTGTTTCCACCACGCGATGGCATCATCGCACCGCCATCCCCCCTCTCGATCCGACAGATGGAACGACGCCCTATGGCCTTGAAGCTCATGTCCCTCGCCCTCGCGCTCGGCCTGGCCGTGTCGTTCTCCGCGCCGGCCTCGGCGGCGCCCGAGACCAAGCGCGGCAACGAGACCCTGAAGAAGTACTGCACCGGCGATTACCTGAACTATTGCGGCAACCTCGCCCCCGAGGACCCGAAGCTCGATGCCTGCTTCGAGAAGAACTGGAAGTCGCTGTCCGAGAATTGCCGCCGGGCGATCGACGCCTACGAGGCGACCAACGGCGACAAGAAGGGCTGAACCGCCCGCTCGACCGAGCCGGTTCGGAGCGAGGCTGTGGCGCGCGAACGCTCGCCTCGCGTTCCGGCAACGGCTAAGGTGCGATCCTCCCTCGGGAGGACCGCCCCAGAAGTGCCCGCCGGACCCTCCGCGATGCCGCCCACCCGCGTCCTGACGTTGACCCTCGCCACAGGCCTCGCCGCGCTCGCGCTGGCAGGGTGCGGCCGCCGCGGAGCCCTCGAGCCGCCGAGCGCCTCGGCGACGACGCCGCAACGGAGTGCAGCCCAAGGCACCCCCACGGCGACGGCCGGACCCCGGACCCTTCCGCAGAGCACCGGCCTCGGCGGCGGCACGCCGGAGCCCGATCCGTCCGCGGTCCGCGACGGCGACGAGCTGCCGCCCTCCGCGCTCGCCCCGGCCTCCGGCACGGAGGCGCCGGTCGAGACCGGCCGCGGGGCCAAGCGCGGCTATCGCATCCCGAAGGATCCCTTCATCCTCGATCCGCTGCTGTAGCGCGCCGCTCCCGCGCCGGATCGCACGGCGCCCTCGTCTTCCACCCTGCTCTCCCGCCCCGGGGGAGGCTTCCCCGCGGACGGGATCTCGAGCCGAACGGCGGATCTCGACGCTTCCCGGACACGGCCGAACGATGCACCATTTCCAGGATCGCGATGGACGCCTGCATGCCGAGGACGTCGACCTGACGGCCCTGGCCGAGCGGGTCGGGACGCCGTTCTACTGCTACAGCACCGCCACCCTGGAGCGGCACTTCCACGTCTTCGCCGAGGCGTTCTCGGGCGACGACGCGCTGGTCTGCTTCGCCATGAAGGCGAATTCCAACCAGGCCGTGCTGGCGACGCTCGCCCGGCGGGGTGCCGGCATGGACATCGTCTCCGAGGGCGAGCTGCTCCGCGCGCTTCGGGCCGGGGTCGACGCGCAGAAGATCGTGTTCTCCGGCGTCGGCAAGACCCGCGACGAGATGGCGGCGGCGCTGAAGGCCGGGATCTACTGCTTCAACGTCGAGAGCGAGCCCGAGCTGCTGGCGCTCTCCGAGGTGGCGACCAGCCTCGGGATCGAGGCGCCGGTCTCGATCCGGGTCAATCCCGACATCGACGCGGGCGGCCACGCCAAGATCTCGACGGGCAAGTACGAGAACAAGTTCGGCATCCCGATCACGCGCGCGCCCGCCGTCTACGCCTTGGCGGCGACCCTTCCGAGCCTCGCGATCCACGGCGTCGACATGCATATCGGCAGCCAGATCACCGATCTCGCGCCGTTCGAGAATGCGGCGCGGCTGCTCGCCGGGCTGGCCGGCCGGTTGATCGCCGAGGGCCATCCGATCCGCCACATCGATTTCGGCGGCGGCCTCGGCATCCCCTATCGCGACGACAACGCAGCCCCGCCGGACCCGGCGGCGCTCGCCGCGACGATCCGCCCGCATTTCGCCCCGCTCGGCCTGCGGCCGGTCTTCGAGATCGGCCGGATGATCGCGGGCAATGCCGGCGTCCTGGTCACCCGCGTGGTCTACGTGAAGGAAAGCGAGGGCCGCACCTTCGTCATCGTGGATGCCGCGATGAACGACCTGATCCGGCCGACCCTCTACGAGGCCTATCACGCCCTCCGCCCGGTGGAGGCTCCGGCCGCCGACGCGCCGCGCGTGACGGCGGACGTGGTCGGACCGGTCTGCGAGACCGGCGACTATCTCGCCCTGCAGCGCGAGATGCCGCGGGTCGTCGCCGGCGACCTGATCGCGGTGATGACGGCGGGCGCCTACGGAGCGGTCCAGGCCGGCACCTACAACACCCGCCGCCTCGTGCCCGAGGTGCTGGTCAGCGGTTCGCAGGCGGCGATCGTGCGCCCGCGCCAGAGCTACGACGCGCTGATTGGCCTCGACCAGATGCCCGACTGGCTCGCCTGAGCGCCGGCCGTCGCGTCAGTGTTCCGGTGCTGCCATCGCACCGGGCTTGTCGTGGGTGCCGAGACGTTCGACCAGGGTCGCGCTCGCGCGGTTGAGGCCGACGATCTCGACCGCCCGGCCGTGATGGCGGAACTTCAGCACCACCCGGTCGAGGGCATTGATCGCCGTGATGTCCCAGAAATGCGCCGCCGAAAGGTCGAGCACGATCCGCTCGGCGTCGTCGCGGAAATCGAACGCGCCGTGGAATGCCTCGGCCGTCGCGAAGAACAGCTGCCCGGTGACGACGTAGGTGCGGACCACGCCCTTCCGGCGGCTCTCGACGCGGAAGACGCGGGCGACCTTGCGCGCGAAGAACACGCCCGACAGCAGCACGCCGACGAGGACGCCGCGGGCGAGGTCATGGGTTGCGACCACCACCGCGACGGTGGCGAGCATCACCACGCTGGACGAGCCCGGGTGCCGGGCGAGATCGCGGATCGAGCGCCAGGAGAAGGTCTGGATCGAGACGAAGATCATCACCGCCACCAGCGCCGCCATCGGGATCTGCCGGACGTAGGCGCCGAGCGCGACGATCAGGAACAGCAGGAAGCAGCCCGCCCACAGGCACGACAGGCGACCGCGGGCGCCGGAGGTGACGTTGATCACCGTCTGCCCGATCATGGCGCAGCCGGCCATGCCGCCGAAGAAGCCCGAGACGATGTTGGCGGTGCCCTGGCCGAGGCATTCCCGGCTCTTGTCGCTGCCGGTATCGGTCATCTCGTCGACGATCGCCGCCGTCATCAGCGATTCGAGCAGGCCGACCATGGCGACCGTGGCGGCGTAGGGCAGGATGATCCGCAAGGTCTCGAAGCTCAGCGGGACCTGCGGCGGCAGGAACGAGGGAAGGCTGCTCGGCAGCGCGCCCATGTCGCCGACCGTGCGGATCGGCAGCGCCAGCGCGATCGCGGCGATCGTCAGGACGACGATGCAGATGAGCGGGGAGGGCACCACCCTGGTGAGGCGCGGAAGGCCGTAGATGATCGCCAGCCCGATCGCGACCATCGCGTAGACGGTCGGACCGCGCCCGATCAGCTCGGGCATCTGAGCGAGGAAGATCAGGATCGCGAGGGCATTGACGAAGCCGGTGATCACCGAGCGCGAGACGAAGCGCATCAGGTCGCCCAGCCGCAGCAGGCCGGCGCCGATCTGGATCAGGCCGGCGAGGATCGAGGCGGCCAGCAGGTATTGCAGGCCGTGCTCGCGCACCAGCCCCGCCATCACCAGGGCGGTGGCGCCGGTGGCGGCCGAGATCATCGCCGGCCGTCCGCCGACGATCGCGGTGGTCACCGCGATGCAGAACGAGGCGTAGAGCCCGACCTGCGGATCGACGCCGGCGATGAGCGAGAAGGCGATCGCCTCCGGAATGAGCGCGAGCGCGACGACGGTGCCGGCGAGGAGCTCGCGCGGCACGTGCGGGGCCCATTCGGCCCGCAAGGTTTGAAAGGTCATGCAAAGGATCCGGCCCGCGCCCGCGGAAGGCGGCGTGCGGGCTCATGAGAGACGGGATTTCGACGGGAGACGGTTCGGCGGCCCAAGCACGATGCCCCATGGAAACGGGGACCGCGGGGCGTCGCGCGCGCTACGGCGGCGTCATCGATGACGGGCGAACGTCTGCCGGAACCATGAGACCCTGTTAGACAGCGGCACCCGGCCACGCAACCCGCCGCCCGCTCATGCCGGTGCCGCAGCGACGGCGCGCAGATCCGCAACCAGCTCAGCGACGCGCTCACGCTTCGCGTCCCAGGCGAACATGAACCGGGCTCCACCACCGATGAAGGTGTAGAAGCGCCAGCCCCTGCCGCGCAGGCGTTCCATCGTGTCCGCCGGCATCGCCAGGAACACGGCGTTGGCCTGGACCGGGAACATCGGCGCGATGCCGGGCATGTCCGCGACCGCCGCCGCGAAGTCCTGTGCGCAGGCGTTGCCGTGCGCGGCGTTTCTCAGCCACGCCCCGCTCTCCAGCATCCCGACCCAGGGGGCCGAGAGGAAGCGCATCTTCGAGGCGAGCTGCCCCGCCTGCTTGCAACGATAGCCGAAATCCTCGGCCAGTGCGGCGTCGAAGAATACCACCGCCTCGCCGGCATGCATGCCGTTCTTGGTGCCGCCGAAGCAGAGCACGTCGACGCCCGACCGCCACGTCATGTCCGCCGCGCTGCATCCGAGATGGGCGCAGGCGTTGGCGAAGCGGGCCCCGTCCATGTGCAGCGACAGGCCGAGGTCGCGGCAGGTCGCCGAGATCGCCCGCAACTCGGCGAGGGTGTAGACCTGCCCCGTCTCGGTCGGCTGCGTCACCGTCACCACGCGGACCTTCGGGAAGTGGATGTCCTTGCGGTTGGTGGCGAGCGCCCGGATCGCGTCCGGGGTCAGCTTGCCGCTCTCGGTGCGGACCGTGAGCAGCTTCGAGCCGTTCGAGAAGAACTCCGGCGCGCCGCACTCGTCGGTCTCCACGTGGGCGGCGTCGGCACAGATCACGCTGTGGTAGGAGCGGCAGAGCGCGGCCAGCGCAAGCGCGTTGGCGGCCGTGCCGTTGAAGGCGAAGAACACCTCGCAGCGGCTCTCGAACAGGGTGCGGAAGGCGTTCGCCGCGCGTGCCGTCCAGGCATCCTCGCCGTAGGCCGGCGCATGCCCGGCATTGGCGGCCGCCATCGCCGCCCAGGCTTCCGGGCAGATGCCGGAATAGTTGTCGCTGGCGAATTGCTGCGCGTCGTCGGTCATCGCTGTCTCTCACCCGTCATGAGCGTCCCTTCGCCAGCCCTGCCGGGACGAGTCCGGCCTGGGATGTCATACCCGACTTAGGACGGCATTGCAGGAGCCGGGCCGGATTGCTGCGCCCGGCATGCCCTGTGCGGGCGGACGACGGCTTTCCGCCCTGCGTCCGCGCGGTCACACCGCACGCGGATCGACGTCGCGTCGCCAATCCGGTTGGAACTCGCGGGCGCTTGGTGTAAGAGCCTGCCCAAGGTGCAGATTTGGTGCCGAATCGAGACGGTCCGAACCGCGTCCCGCCCGGGCGATCCCCGGGTCCGGGGCGCTGTCGGTTTCCCGCAACGCTCGCGGGCGTCACGCTGACCGCGCCGACCGAATGCCACGTTCAAACCGGTTCTAGAGGATCCACTCCGTTGCAGGTACTCGTTCGCGATAACAACGTCGATCAGGCGCTCCGCGTCCTCAAGAAGAAGATGCAGCGCGAAGGCATCTTCCGCGAGATGAAGCAGCGCAAGGCCTACGAGAAGCCGTCCGTGCGCAAGGCGCGCGAGAAGGCCGAGGCGGTCCGTCGCGCCCGCAAGCAGGCCCGCAAGACCGCGATCCGCGAGGGCCTGATCGCTGCTCCGAAGCCGAAGCCCCGTTTCGGCGCCGGCGCCCCCCGTCGTCCCGGCTTCCCGTCGATGACCCCGTCCGCTCCGGCCGGCGGCGCTCCGGCGGCTTCCGCCGCCGAGTAAGACGATCCGGGCCGCGAGGCCCGTCGATCGCAATCCTCGAAAAAGGCCCGGCCGCCCTTGCGGTCCGGGCTTTTTTCGTTCGTGAAAGGATTTCGGACGACGCCGCGTGCGCCGTCCTCGTATCTGACCGGAACGCGCTCAGGCGGCGCGGGCGGCTTCCGTCGCATGCTCGGCCTGGACCAGCACGTCGAGGGCGCGCCACGGCTTCTGCATGAACACCGCCTGCGCCGGCATCCTCGCATCGCCGCCGGCATCGTAGCCCGAGGTCACCACCACCCGCACGTCCGGCCAGCGGCGCTCGACGGTGCGGGCGAGCGCGAGCCCATCCATGGCGCCCGGCAGGCGGATATCGGCGAAGAGCAGCGCGACGGTGACGTCGTCGCGCTCCAGGATCGAGATCGCGGCCTCCGCGCTGTCGCAGGCGATCACCCCGAGGTCGGTCTCCTCGAGCACGGCGGCGGCGAGGTTGCGGACCGCGGCATCGTCCTCGACGACGAGGGCGACCGGACAAGGGGAGGGGGCGCGGTCCATGGGACCTCCTTCACGAGATGTTGCGGATGCGGGTTCGATGCCTGACCGGCGACGCGACCTCATGCGTGGGGCGCTGATTCCCGGATGAGCCATGCTGCGCCGTCCGAAGCCGGGTAACAAGAGTCCGAATTCGTCTCAAGCGCATGCCTGCGTTGCGACCGGTTTGGCGAGGATCCGTTCAGGAGCGCACAAACTCCGTGCATGCTGCAGTGCGTTAGCGAACTGTTCATCATCGACAACGAAATGTTACGGTTCGGCGACGGCGCGGCACCGGGCTTGCCCGAGGGCAGACTGGGTGAGGTTCGCGCCAGCGCGATCAGCAAGAGGTTGGCCCCAACCATGTGCCGCTTCCTGGCCTATAGCGGTGAGCCGGTTTTCCTGTCGGACCTCGTCTGCGCGCCGACGCACTCGCTCGTGCATCAATCGTTGCACGCCGAGCAGGGGAAGACCGAGACCAACGGCGACGGCTTCGGCCTCGGCTGGTACGGCGAACGACCGGAGCCGGGCGTCTATCGCGACATCTCGCCCGCCTGGTCGGACGAGAACCTCGTCAACCTGTGCGGGCAGGTCCGCGCCCGGACCTTCTTCGCGCACGTGCGCGCCTCCACCGGGACGGCGACCGCGCGGACCAACTGCCACCCCTTCGTGAACGGCCGGCACCTGTTCATGCACAACGGTCAGATCGGCGGATACCTGCGGATCAAGCGCCGCCTCGAGGCGCTGATCCCGGACGCCCTGTACGACGGGCGTCGCGGCAGCACCGACTCCGAGGCCCTTTTCCTGCTCGCCCTCTCCAACGGCCTTGCCGAGGACCCGATCGGCGCCATGGCCGAGACCTTGGCCACCGTGCGCGACCTGATGAAGGCGGCCGGCATCACCGAGCCGCTGCGCTTCACCGCGCTGCTGACCGACGGCGACGAGCTCATCGCCTATCGGTGGGCCTGCGACGCGCGACCCCCGAGCCTGTACTATCGCCAGACCGAGGCCGGCCTGGTCGTGGTCTCCGAGCCGATCGACGGCGCCAAGGACGGCTGGCAGGTCGTGCCGAAGGGCGGCACGCTGCGCGCGCGCCGCGGCGGCCCCGTCACGGTGAAGGGCCCGGAGCCGGTCAAGCGCAGCATCGCCGCCTGAGCCGGACATCCCGGCCGGTTCGTTCCCGCCGGCGCCTTGCCCCCGGCGGCGTCGAGCGCGACATTGCCTCGGTCGCCGGCCCATCGCGGCCGGCCGGGCAGGGATCGCAGGGCCGACATGTATCCGGACGTGAAGCTTCACATCGCCGGCGCCTGGGTCGCCGGCTCGGGCGGCGAGACGCTGCCGGTGCTCAACCCCGCCACCGGCGAGACCATCGGGCGATGCGCCGTCGCCACCCGGGACGACCTCGACCGGGCGCTCGAGGCCGCCGCGCGCGGCTTCGCGCAGTGGCGCAAGGTCTCGGCCTTCGATCGCGGCAAGGTGCTGCGCCGGGCCGCCGACCTGCTGCGGGAGCGCGCCGACGCCATCGCCCGGATCATGACGCTGGAGCAGGGCAAGCCCCTCGCCGAGGCGCGCATCGAGACGATGGCCGCGGCCGACGTCACCGACTGGTTCGCCGAGGAAGGCAAGCGCGCCTACGGCCGGGTGATCCCGCCCCGCGGTGACGGGGTGCTGCAGTTCGTGGTGCGCGAGCCGGTCGGGCCGGTGGCCTGCTTCACCCCGTGGAACTTCCCGATCAACCAGGCCGTCCGCAAGATCGCCGCCGCGCTTTGCACCGGCAATCCGGTGATCCTCAAGGGCCCCGAGGACACGCCGGCGAGCTGCGCCGCGCTGGTGCGCGCCTACCTCGATGCCGGCGTGCCGGGCGATTGCCTCGCGCTGGTCTACGGCGATCCGGCGACGATCTCGTCATACCTGATCCCGCATCCGGTAATCCGGAAGATCTCGTTCACCGGCTCGACCGTGGTCGGCAAGCAGCTCGCGGCCCTGGCCGGCCAGCACATGAAGCGGGCGACGATGGAGCTCGGCGGCCACGCGCCGGCGATCGTCTTCGGCGATGCCGACGTCGAGAAGGCGGTGGCGGTTCTCGGCGCCAACAAGTTCCGCAACGCCGGCCAGGTCTGCGTCGCGCCGACCCGCTTTCTCGTCCACGATTCAGTGTTCGACCGCTTCGTCGACGGCTTCACCGACCTCGCCTCCAACCTGAAGGTCGGCGACGGCCTCGATCCCGAGACGAAGATGGGGCCCCTGATCCACGGGCGGCGCCTGGAGGCGATGGAAGCGCTGGTCGCCGATGCCAACGCGCAGGGCGCCACGCTGCGCACCGGCGGCAAGCGCATCGGCAACCGCGGCAACTTCTTCGAGCCGACGGTGCTGACCGACCTGCCGCTGACGTCCCGGATCATGAACGAGGAGCCGTTCGGCCCCGTCGCGGCGATCCAGCGCTTCTCCGACGACGCGGAAGCCTACGCGGAGGCCAACCGCCTGCCCTACGGCTTGGCGGCCTACGCCTACACCCGCTCGTCGGAGCGGGCGACGCGGGTGTCGAGCATGGTCGAGAGTGGCATGGTCTCGATCAACCACCACGGCATCGCCCTGCCGGAGACGCCCTTCGGCGGGGTGAAGGAATCCGGCTACGGCAGCGAGGGCGGCTGCGAAGCGCTGGACGGCTACCTCGCCACCAAGTTCGTCACGCAGGCGAATTTCTAGGCCTCGAAGGCAGGTTCACCGCGTCTTCTCTCCCCCCTGCGGGGGAGGGAAGGGCGCGCTGATGCCCTCAATAATGCGGCGGTGGGGGCTCGGCGCCGCCGGCAGCCGTGCGAGCGCCCGCCTCCTCGACGCGCTCGATCAGCGATTCCACCTGCCGCCGCAGCCGATCGATCAGCCGCCACTGCTCGGTGACGGTGCGGTTGAGGTCGTCGATGGTCGCGTCCTGCTCGGTGAGGCGCATCTCGAGATGGTCGATGCGGGCGGACTCGCTCATCGCAGGGCCTCCGGCGGATGGTCGGGCCGCTCGGCCAGCGCCGGCCCCAGCGCGATGCGGCCGTCGAAGACGAAGCAGTCGCCGGTCCAGCGGCTCTCGGCCTCCGGCACGGTCTCGAGGTATTTCAGGATGCCGCCCTGGAGCAGGTGGACGTGCGCGAACCCGCGCGCCTTGAGGTAGGCGCCGGCCTTCTCGCAGCGGATGCCGCCGGTGCAGAACAGGGCGACCTCGGTGCAGGGGTCGAGCGTCTCCGCGAACGCGCGAAACTCGCCGAAGCGCGACAGACCGGGATCGACCGCGCCCGCGAACGTGCCGAGCGCCACCTCGAACCGGTTGCGGGTGTCGACCGCCACCACCCCCGGCCGGTCGAGCAGCGCGTTCCAGTCCTCGGGCGCGACGTAGGTCCCAACCCCGTCGGCCGGGTCGGTGGCGCCGCCGTCGAAGGTCACGATCTCCGGCTTGCGCTTCACCTTCATCCGCGCGAACGGTGGCGCCTCCGCCGTCGACAGCTTGCATTCGAGCCGATCGAGGCGTCCGCCGAACAGGTCGGGCCCATTTAGGGCGGGGAGGAACGCCGCGATCGCCTCGGCCGAGCCCGCCACCGTGCCGTTGATGCCTTCGCGCGCCAGCAGGAGCGTGCCGGTCAGGCCGAGGTCTTGGCACAAGCCCTCGATCACCGGCGCGAGCGTTGCGGCATCGGGGAGGGGGACGAACTGGTAGAGGGTGGCGACGGTTTGGGGCATGGCGGCGGTGTACCAGGGCCTACCTATCCAGGGAATTCATGCGAGGTTCGGCCCTCCAGCCCGCGACCTCATCCTGAGGCACCGGAGCGGAGCGGAGGCCTCGAAGGAGCTTTCCAGCCGGCCGCGTGATCCCTGGAGGGCTCCTTCGAGGCCCGCTGACGCGGGCACCTCAGGATGAGGTGGGTGGTTCGGCTCGAGTTCGTGTTGCGGGGCGTTTGGCCAAGTCCTGCAGAACGGTCCAATCGCTGCGGATCAGCGCTTCCTTCTTGGCCCGCGTCCAACCCTTGAGGCGCCGTTCCATCGCGATCGCATCGGTGATCCGGTCGAACGACTCCGACCAAACCAGCTCGACCGGTCGCCTCCGGCTCGTATAACTCGGATAGGTCCCGGCCTGATGCTCGCCGATCCGGCGATCGAGCGATTCTCCGCGCGCGGAACCGACATAGTAACTGCCGTCAGCGCATCGCAGGATGTAGACGAAGGCGCTCATCGCACACCCAATTCGAACCAACGCTGTTTGGATGATCGGGCAAAGCCGTCGATCCGGCCATCCCCCTCATCCTAAGGTGCTCGCATCAGCGAGCCTCGAAGAAGGCCTCCAGAACCCTCGACGCCTCAGGATGCGGTGGTTTGACGGAGGTCTGAAGCTCGATCACTTGACGACCGGGTGAGCCCCCGCTCAATGCGCCTCCTCCCAGTTCTCCGCTGCCCGCGCCTCGACGACCAGCGGCACGTGGAGCGTGAGCGCCGGAGCCGGGGCCTCTTCCATGATGCGCTTGATCACCGGGATCGCGCGATCCACCTCGGCCTCGTTCGTCTCGAACACCAGCTCGTCGTGCACCTGCAGCAGCATGCGGACGTTCAGGCGCTCGGCGGTGAGCGCCGCCTCCATCCGGGTCATCGCCCGGCGGATGATGTCGGCGGCGGTGCCCTGGATCGGGGCGTTGATCGCCTGGCGCTCGACGCTGGCGCGCTCGGACGGGTTGTTGGAGCGGATCTGCGGGTAGTGGCAGACGCGGCCGAACAGGGTCGTGACGTAGCCCTTGTCGCGGCAGGCGCGCTTGGTGGTGTCGATGTAGTCGCGGATGCCGGGGAAGCGCTCGAAATACTGCTTGATGAACAGGCTCGCCTCCTCGCGCCCGATGCCGAGGCGGTCGGCTAGCCCGAAGGCCGAGATGCCGTAGATGATGCCGAAGTTGATGGTCTTGGCCCGCCGCCGCAGGTCCGGCGTCATCTCGGAGAGCGGCACGCCGAACATGGCGCTCGCGGTCGCCGCATGGATGTCGATGCCGTCGGCGAAGGCCTGCCGCAGCTGCGGGATGTCGGCCATGTGGGCGAGCAGGCGCAGCTCGATCTGGCTGTAGTCGGCCGAGATCAGGCGGTTGCCGGGGTCGGCGACGAAGGCGCGGCGGATGCGGCGCCCCTCCTCGGTGCGGATCGGGATGTTCTGCAGGTTCGGGTCCGACGAGGACAGCCGCCCGGTGGTGGTGGCGGCGAGCGAGAACGAGGTGTGGACCCGGTTGGTGTCGCGGTCGGCGTGCTCCTGCAGCGAGTCGGTGTAGGTCGACTTCAGCTTGGCGAGCTGGCGCCAGTTGAGAATCTTCTTCGGAAGGTCGTGCCCGGCCTGGGCCAGCTCCTCGAGCAGGGTCGCTGGCGTCGCCCATTGGCCGGACGGCGTCTTCTTGGCGCCGGGCAGGCCCATCTTGCCGAATAGGATGTCGCCGATCTGCTTCGGCGAGGAAACCTGGAAGCGCTCGCCGGCATCCTCCTGGATCTCCTCCTCGAGACGCGCCAGGATCTGCGAGAAGTCGCCGGACAGCCGCGAGAGCATGTTGCGGTCGACGCGGATGCCGTGCTGCTCCATCCGGGCGATAACCGCGATCAGGGGCCGTTCCAGGGTCTCGTAGACGGCGAGCCGCCGCTCGGCGACGAGGCGGGGCTTCATCATCCGCCACAGCCGCAGCGTCACGTCGGCATCCTCGGCCGCGTAGGCGGTGGCCCGGTCGAGCGGCACCCGGTCGAAGGTGACCTTGGCCTTGCCGGTGCCGGCCACGTCCGAGAAGGTGATCGGCTGGTGGCCGAGATGGCGCTTGGCGAGTTCGTCCATGCCGTGCCCGCCCTTGCCGGCATCGAGCACGTAGGAGATCAGCATGGTGTCGTCACACGGCGCCACGGTGATGCCGTAGCGCTGGAACACGAGCCAATCGTATTTCAGGTTCTGCGCCACCTTGAGCACGCTCGGGCTCTCGAGCAGCGGCCTCAGCCGACTGAGCGCGGCGTCGCGGTCGATCTGCGAAGGCAGCGGCTCCACGAGATCGGACGCCGTCGCCCCGCCGCCGAACAGGTCGTCGGCGTTCGGCGCGGCCTCGACCGCGCGGACATGGGCGAGGGGGATGTAGGCGGCGCGCCCCGGCGCGACGCAGAGCGACACGCCGACGAGGTTGGCGTGGTGCGCATCGAGCGAGTCGGTCTCGGTGTCGACTGCGATCACACCGACCTCGTGCGCTTCGGCGATCCAGGCATCGAGATGCTCGAGCGAGAGGATCGTCTCGTAGGCGCTGGTGTCGAACGGCTTGCTCGCCTCCGCCGCGCGCGCCGCGACGAGGTTCGACGGCGTCGGATCGGACGGGCCGCGGGCTTTGGGCGCGGCGTCCGGCAGGCCGAGATCGGCGAAGGGGTCGATCTCGGCGCCGTCCCCGGCCGCGGCCGCGGCGTCGGAGAAGGGGGCGTCGTCGCCCGGGACATGGCCCGGGAGCAGGCGCGGATCGGGCTTCACCGCTTCCGGGTCGACATGCAGCATCGCGGCGATGCGCCGGGTCAGCGTGTTGAACTCCATCGCCTTGAGGAAGCCGACGAGCTTTTCCGGGTCGGGCTTGGGCAGGCGTAGGTCGTCGAGCGCCACCGGCACGTCGACGTCCTCGACCAGGGCCACGAGCCGGCGCGAGAGCCGCGCCTGCTCGATGCCGGCGAGCAGCATCTCGCGGCGCTTGGGCTGCTTGATCTCGCCCGCCCGCTCCAGCAGCTGCTCGAGGCTGCCGTATTCCTTGATCAAGGCCGCCGCGGTCTTCAGGCCGATGCCTGGCACGCCGGGCACGTTGTCGGAGGTGTCGCCGATCAGCGCCAGCGCGTCGCCGATCTGGTTCGGCTGCAGGCCTTCCCACTTGGCGACGATCGCCGCCTCGTCGAGGTTGCGCTCGGGGCGGTGGCCCGGCTTGCCCTTGGAGCCGGATTCGAAATCGTAGAACCGAACCAGCGGCCCGACGAGCTGCATCAGGTCCTTGTCGGACGAGACGATGATGACGCCGGCGCCCCGCGCCTCGGCCTGCCGGGCATAGGTGGCGATCAGGTCGTCGGCCTCGTAGCGCTCCATCTCGATCGCATGCAGGCCGAAGGCGCGCACCGCGTCGCGCATCAGCGGCATCTGCCGCTTCAGGTCGTCCGGCGCGTCGGGGCGGTGGCCCTTGTAGTCGGAGTAGAGCTCCTTGCGGAACGAGCCCTCCGACTTGTCGAAGACGATGCCGAGATGGGTCGGGCAGATGCCGGCCGCGCCCTCCTGAACGAACTGCGCGATCTTGGTGCAGAACAGCCGCACCGCACCGGTCGGCAGCCCGTCCGAGGGACGGAAGTTGAACTTTTCCGGCTGGTTTATCGCCTGGAAGTAGGCCCGGAAGATGAACGACGAGCCGTCCACCAGGATCACCTGATCGCCGGGGCCGACGGGGGAAGGAAGCGTCTCGTCGGTCATGGTGCGCGGACATCTCGGCGAACGGGAGAACAGAAGATCACGCAGCCGGATCCTGATGCGCCTCGAGCTCGGCGCGGCAGACCACAGCGATCTCCATCAGCGGCTCGTGGACGGTCCTCCATACGATGTCCAGCGCGACACGATGATAGGCGTGGCGATAGAAGTTGCCCGTATCTGCGACGTCCTGCCAGGGGATGTGCGGATGCCGGGCTTTGAATGCCGCTCCGAGGCGTCGGCTCGCCTCGGACACGATCTCGATGCAGCGGATCACCGCGTAATTCGTCCGCAGATCGGCGGCGAAGGCCTCGTAGGGCATGCCGTCGATGAAGTCGCGGGCAGCCTGAACGTTGGCGACGATATCGACGCAGGCGTCCGATTCACGCTCAGAAAGCACGGACGGCATCCCGCTCGGCGCGCGAGAGAATGTGCGGCTTCAACGTCTCGCGATTGGCGACGTCGACGGGGACCGGGAACAGGCTCCCGATGGCTCGGCAAATCCCGACGTAGTTGAAGGCATCTCGTACCGCCCGCGCGTCGATCTCGATCATCACGTCGAGGTCGCTGCCTGCATGGTTCTCGCCCCGCGCGACCGAGCCGAACACCGCGGCATGCCGCACGCCGAGTCGTTGCAGCTCCGGCTCATGCGCACGCAGGATATCGATGGCGGCGTCGCGATCCATGGACCGACCCTACCGCGGATCCGACCTTCGCGGAACGCGCCTCAGGTCGCAGCCCCCACCGTATCCGCCATCTTCGCCCGCCGCGTGCCGAGCGGCTGCGGCGCCCCGACCGTGGTGTCGTGGACGGTCTGGTGCTCCATCTCGGCGTTCACCTCCGCGCCGAGCAGCACGATCACCGTCGAGATCCAAATCCAGGTCATGAACCCGATCACGGCGCCGAGCGAGCCGTAGGTGTCGTTGTACTTGCCGAAGTTCGCCACGTACCACGAGAAGCCGAGGGAGCCGGCGAGCCAAGCGAAGGCGGCGATCGCGCTGCCCCACGTCACCCAGCGCCAGCGCGGCGCGTCGCGGCAGGGGCCGTAGCGGTAGAGCAGGGCGAGGCCGCCGAGGACGGCGACGAACAGGGCGGGCCAGCGCAGCAGCGCCAGGTACCACGCGTCCGCCGACAGGCCGACCGTGTTGAACACCACCGGCAACACCACGATCGCCCCGAGCGCCAGGATGATGAACAGCAGCGCGCCCGCGGTGAAGGCGAGGGACCGCAGGTTCAGCCAGACGAAGTTTCGCGTCTCGCGCTCCTCGTAGACGATGTTGAGCGCGTCGAAGACCGCCTTCATGCCGCCGTTGGCGCTCCAGACCGAGAGCAGGATGCCGGTGAAGAACGTGACGCCGAGGGTCGTGTCGCCCTTGGCCGCGATGCGCTTGACCTGCTCGCCGACGATGTCGATCGCGCCGGAGGGCATCACCCCCTGGAGGCTGGCGAGGTGGTCGTTGATCGTGGCGACGTCGGCGAAGAGGCCGTAGCAGGACACCAGCGCCGCCACGGCCGGGAAGATCGCGAGCAGAACGTAGAAGGTGACGCCGGCCGCGACCGAGACCAGGCGATTCTCCTTCAGGTCGCGGAACACGCGCAGCCCGACATCCTTCCAGCCGCTTTTGGGTATTTCGGAGGGGGTGCTCGCCTGCCGGCCGCGGTCCGACTCGGTTTGCGCCACCGCCCGGGCGTCGCCGCCGGAATGCGAGGGCGAGGGCGCACGGGGACCGTCCGGGGCCGGCGCGGGCCGGTCTCCACCGCGCCGATACGGCAGCGCGGCGATGCCGACGAGGGTGGCGGCGAGCGCCAGCGTCCACACGGCGGAATGGCGCTCGTCCAGTCCGTCTGCGCTATGGTTTCGGTCGGTCATCAATGGTCCCGTCGCGATGGCCGTCTACGAGACGGCGCGTCGCGACGACAACCGGTGGTCGCAAGGAGTGGTTTCCTCGGACGACGGGCGAATTCTCAGGCTGCCCCGTGCTATTTCACCTGAACACTGTCCACGACCTCGCGAAATTTGGCGAGCGTGCCCTCGCGCTGGTCCTCGCGCACCACCCCGAGGGCGCGGAGATAGCCGTCCGGCGCGAAGCGGATCGTCTGGGAGACGACGACCGGCGTGTTCGTCGGCATGTCGGTGGCGCGCGCCACGATCTCGTGCCAATCGGTTCCGTTGGAGCGGTAGCTCTGCGAGCGCTCGATCACGAAATCCTTCATGGTCTGGTTGGAGTACAGCGCGGCCTTGGCGAAGCCGTCGCGCTGCTCGGCCGTCGGCGGCTGCTGCACCGCCTGAGCCAGAACCAGGATCGGCTGCTCGAGGTTGCTCATCTGGTCCTTCGGCCCCTGCGTCAGCAGCACCGAGTTGCCGGCGAGCACGCGCAGCGGGCGGAACCCCGCCGGATCGGCGATGCGGAAGGGCAGCGCGTCGACTTGCTGCGCCAGCGTCAGCGCCGGCCGGATCGTCACGCCGGTGACGAGGCTGCGCATGGTCTTTTCGGTCTCGGCATCGGGCAGCGCCTGCCCGATGATCAGCCCGGTGACGGTCGGATCGCCGACGAGCAGCAGCCACTTGCGGACCGTCGGCGTGGCGCTGCCCGGTTCGCCCGGCTGCGAGCCGGTGAACAGCATGCCGTCGGCCTCGCCGATCTTCACCGGCTCGCGGGTCTCGACGGCGAAGCCCTGGTTCTTCAGGTTGGCGTCGGTGAAGGTCTGCACGAGGTCGGCGAAGGCGGTCGCCGGCAGCTCGACCACCGAGAGCGTCGCCCCGCCCTCCTTGCGCTCGAAGCCGGAGAAGCGGCGCGAGGGCGACATGTCGGAGGGCGGCTCGAACCCGAAGCGCGAGCCCGCGGGATAGACCGGCTCGGCGGCCGACGCCGGCCCCGCATCGAAGCCGAGCACCAGGGCAAGCAGCGCGAGGGCGGACAGACGGGGGCGCAGGCGCATCGAACCAGGATCTCCACAATCCGGAACGGCGCCGGACCGGATGCGATGCGTCGGCCCGCGGCCGGGTCCTGTCAAGCGGACGCGTTCACGCGTCTACCCGGATGCCGGACCTGCGGGCCTTGGAGCGAACTTCGAACCAGGCGCCTGTCTCCATGAGTCCGCATCAACCAGGGCCCTTCGCGTTCAAGGCGCCCTCGTCACCCGCCGCAGGGTCAGGTTGCAGCGGCCGCCCGGGGGCAGGAAGGGCGGGTCCGGGTCTTCCGCCGCCGACAGCAGGTCGCCGCCCGCGACGATGCGATCGACGCCGTGGTGGATGAGGCGGGAGGGGCCGCCGATCACCAGGGCGTCGCCGGCCGTCAGGCGGATCGAGCGGGTCGGGTCGGAGCGCTTCGGGCCGCCGTAGCGGAACACCGCCGCCGCGCCCAGCGACAGGGACACGACCGGGGCCGTCAGGTCGTCCTCGTCGCGGTCCTGGTGCAGGCCCATGCGGGCGCCCGGCGCGTAGAGGTTGATCAGGCAGGCCTCGGGCGGGCGGGGATGATCGGCGAGCGCGTCCCAGGCGGCGCGTGCGGTCGCGGGCATCGCCGGCCAGGGGTCGCCGGTCTCGGGATGATCCGGCTGGTAGCGGTATCCGGCGACGTCCGAGACCCAGCCGAGCGGGCCGGCATTCGACATCCGCACCGAGAACGGTTTTCCCGTGCGCGGCATCCGCGGCGTGAACGGCGGCGCGGCCGCCAGCACGGTCGCGATCTCGTCGGAGAGGCGCCGCCGGGCGGCCGCATCGAGCCAGCCGGGATGGTGGATCAGGCCCGGCGCGAGTTCGACCGCCACGCGCTGCGTGTCACGCGTCGTCGATGTCGCGTTCCAGCACCGTCTTCGAGGCGACGGTGGTGTCGGCCTTGAGGCGGTAGACGAGCGGCACGCCGGTGGCGATCTCCAGGCCGGCGATGGTCGTGGTGTTGAGCCGGTCGAGCACCATCACCAGGGCGCGGAGCGAGTTGCCGTGGGCGGCCACGAGCACCCGATCGCCGGCCATCACGCGGGGCAGGATCGTCTCGATATAGTAGGGCAGCACCCGGGCGGCGGTGTCCTTCAGGCTCTCGCCGCCGGGCGGCGGGATATCGTAGGAGCGGCGCCACTGGTGCACCTGCTCGGCCCCCCAGCGCGCCTTGGCGTCTTCCTTGTTGAGGCCGGACAGGTCGCCGTAATCGCGCTCGTTCAACGCCTCCGAGCGGATCGTCTCGATCTCGGACAGGCCCATCTCCCCGAGCATCAGCTTGCAGGTCCGCTGCGCCCGCCCGAGGTTCGAGGTGAACGCCACGTCGAAGCCGTAGCCCTCGCTCTTCAGCCAGCGCCCGGCCTTGTGCGCCTCGTCGACGCCGCGCTCGGTGAGGTCCGGGTTGCGCCAGCCGGTGAAGAGGTTCTTGAGGTTCCACTCGCTCTGGCCGTGGCGAGCGAGGACGAGCAAGCGGTCCATCGGGGTCCGGTCTTTCTGGGGAGGCGCCCGATTGGGCAGGTCGCTGCGGCTCCTACCAGAGCCGGGCCGAGGCCCCAAGCGCGGGCCGGCCACCCGCGCCCGTCCGTGGTCGAGCGTAGCCTTACAGGCCGAGCACGTCTGTCATGCTGTAGAGGCCCGGCGGCTTCGGATGCGCCCAGAGCGCCGCCTTCACCGCTCCGGCCGCGAACAGGCTGCGATCTTCGGCGTGGTGCGAGAGGGTGATGCGCTCGCCGGCGCCGGCGAACATCACCGAATGATCGCCGACGACGCTGCCGCCGCGCAGCGTCGCGAAGCCGATGTCGCCGGCCCGGCGCGCGCCGGTATGGCCGTCCCGGGTCGAGACGCGGACGTCGGCGAGGTCGACGCCGCGGCCTGCCGCGGCGGCCTCCCCGAGCAGCAGGGCGGTGCCGGAGGGCGCGTCCACCTTCATGCGGTGGTGCATCTCGGCGATCTCGATGTCGAATTCCGGCCCCAGGACGGCGGCGACCCGCTGCACCAGGGCGGCGAGCAGGTTGACCCCGAGCGACATGTTGCCGGAGCGCACGATGCGGGCGTGGTAGGCGGCGGCCCGGAGCTTGGCGAGGTCGTCTTCCGACAGGCCGGTGGTGCCGACCACGTGGACGATGCGGGCCTGCGCCGCGAGCTCGGCGAACTGCACCGTCGCCGCCGGGACGGTGAAATCGAGCACGCCGTCGCTGGCCGCGAACGCAGTCAGCGGGTCGTCGGTGACGGGCACGCCGAGCGGGTGGAGGCCGGCGAGCGTCCCGGCATCGTGGCCGATCGCGTCCGAGTCTTCGCGCTCGATCGCGGCCGAGAGCGTGCAGCCCTCGGCTTCCGCCACCGCGCGGATCAGCATTCGCCCCATGCGCCCGTCGGCGCCCACCACCACCAGCCGCATCGTCTTCGCCGTCCTTCGATCCGAGGATCACGGGTATAGGCTCGGTGCCGGCCTGCCAACCCGCACCTGCCGACCCGAACGTGCCTGTGCGCCGGAACACCCCCGGGTGCCATCGCGTACGGAATTCGATGCGCGATTCCGCTAGGTTGTTCAGGAACGCCCGTCCCGACGCCGACGCCAGGAGACCACCGACCCGTGCCGCATGCGACCGAGCTGATCGCCATCATCGCCCTGGGCCTCGTGATCGCCTTCGTGTTCGGCATGCTGGCGCAACGCCTGCGGCTGCCGCCGCTGGTCGGCTACCTCGTGGCCGGCATCGCCATCGGGCCGTTCACGCCGGGCTTCGTCGGCGACCAGAAGCTCGCCGGCCAGCTCGCCGAGATCGGCGTCATCCTGCTGATGTTCGGCGTCGGCCTGCACTTCTCGATCAAGGACCTGATGGCGGTGCGCACGATCGCGCTGCCCGGCGCCGTGGTGCAGATCGCGGTGGCGACCGCGATGGGCGGCGGCCTGGCGCTCGCCTGGGGGTGGGGCCTCGGCGCCGGCTTGGTGTTCGGCCTCGCCCTGGCGGTGGCGAGCACGGTGGTGCTGCTGCGGGCGCTGGAGGAGCGCAACCTGCTCGACAGCGACAAGGGCCGCATCGCGGTCGGCTGGCTCATCGTCGAGGATCTCGCGATGGTCCTCGCCTTGGTGCTGCTGCCGGCGCTGGCGCCCTCGCTCGGCGGGAGCGCCGGTACCGGCGACCATGCCACGGGCAACACCCTCGCGCAGGCGCTCTCCGGCTATCTCGGCGACAGCATCTGGCTCACCCTCGGGCTGACGCTCGCCAAGGTCGGCGTCTTCACCACCCTGATGCTGGTCGCAGGCCGCCGCATGGTGCCGTGGCTGCTCGACCAGGCGGCCCGCACGGGATCGCGCGAGCTGTTCACCCTCGCCGTGCTCGCGCTCGCGCTCGGCATCGCCTTCGGCTCGGCGGAGCTGTTCGGCGTGTCCTTCGCTCTCGGCGCCTTCTTCGCCGGCATGGTGCTCGCCGAGTCCGACCTGAGCCATCAGGCCGCAGCCGATTCCCTGCCGCTGCAGGACGCGTTCGCGGTGCTGTTCTTCGTCTCGGTCGGCATGCTGTTCGACCCCGGCATCCTCGTGCGCGAGCCGCTCTCGGTGCTGGCGGTGCTCGGCGTGATCCTGCTCGGCAAGTCGATCGCCGCGGTGGCGATCGTGCTGGCGTTCAAGCATCCGGTCGGCACCGCGCTCACCATCGCCGCGAGCCTGGCGCAGATCGGCGAGTTCTCCTTCATCCTCGTCGGGCTCGGCCTGTCGCTGAAGCTGCTGCCGGAGGAGGGGCGCGACCTCATCCTCGGCGGGGCGCTGCTGTCGATCACGCTGAACCCGTTGTTCTTCGTGCTCGCCGCGCGGGTGGAGCGCTACCTCGCCGACAGGCCCGACCTCGCGCGCCGGTTCGAGCGCCACGGCGCCGATGCGATCGCCGTCGCCGAGCCCGCCAAGCCCCATCGCGGCCACGCGATCATCGTCGGCTACGGCCGGGTCGGCAGCGGGATCGGCAAGGCGCTCGACGCCTGGGACCTGCCCTTCGTCGTGGTCGATCGCGACCGCCGGCGGGTGCTCGACCTGCGCGCCTCGGGCCTGGAGGTGGTGTTCGGCGATGCGCTGGCGCCGGGCATCCTCGCCGCCGCCGACATCGCGCAGGCCCGCCTCCTGGTGATCGCGACGCCGGATTCGCACCATGCGCGCCGGCTGGTCGAGATCGCCCGGGAGGCGAACCCGCGGATCGACACCCTGATCCGCACCCACAGCGACGCCGAGCGCCGCCGGATGGAGGAGGAGAAGGTCGGGCTGGTGCTGATGGCCGAGCGCGAGCTCGCCTTCGGCATGACCTTCTATGCCCTGCGCAGCCTCGGCCTGACCGAGGGCGAGGCCCGCCTCTTCGTCGATGCGAGCCGCGCCGACAGCCGCGCCGAGGCGCCGACGGAGGCCGAGATCGACCCATCGCCGGAACTCCGGCCGCACAAGGAGGAGCCGGCGGCGGGGTGAGCGCCGGCCGCGTCGTCCTAGGCCGTCAGCGCGCGCCCCAATTCCGCGACCCGACGCAGGTCGTCGACGAAGGTCGCGTAGGCCTCCTCCTTCGCCTCGTCCGGCAGGCGCAGCAGGTAGGAGGGGTGGACGGTGATGAAGCCCTGGAAGCGGTCGTCGAGGCGCTCGAACCGGAACGGGCCGCGGGCACGGGTGATCGGGATCTGCTTGCCCGTCAGCGCCAGCACGGCGGTCGCGCCGAGCGCGACGACGAGCTTCGGGGCGACGAAGTCCAGCTCGCGATCGAGCCACCAGCGGTAGTGGCTGACCTCGCCCGCGGTCGGCTTCTGGTGGATGCGGCGCTTGCCGCGCTCCTCGAACTTGAAGTGCTTGACGGCGTTCGTAAGGTAGCTCGCCGCTCGGTCGAGACCCGCTTCCGCCATCGCCCGCGACAGCAGCTGGCCGGCGGGCCCGACGAAGGGGCGGCCCTGCCGGTCCTCCTGGTCGCCCGGCTGCTCGCCGACGAAGGCGATGGTCGAGCCGATGCGGCCCTCGCCGAGCACGGCCTGCGTCGCGCCCGGCACCAGCGGCTCGGAACGCTTGATGATCGCGTTCAGCGCCTCGAGGGTCTTCGGCGCCTGGTCGGACATCGCCGCCACCGCCTTGGCCGGATCGCGCTTGATCGTCATCTGGGGGGCCCTTTCGATCATCTGCGTGGTTCGGGTCGCGGCCGCGCGGACGAGGCCGGGGATGGCGGCGGTCTCCGGCATGTTGTGCCAGTACTTCTTCGGCATCTCCGCCCGCATCGCCTTGAGGTTGGTACGGGCCGGGTTGAACGTGCTCTCGTAATAGTCCCGCCAGCCGGCCTCGAAGCCATCGCCCTCCGGCAGCTGCGCCTTGTCGCCCGGCGGTCCGAAGGTCAGCGCCGTGCGGTCCCAATGCGCCGAGCCGTCCGGCGTCAGGATCGTCCAATCCATGGCGCGGAACCGGTCGACGAAGAACGGAGCCGCGGCCTCAAGGATGTGGTTGTCCGGCTCGAACCACGCGACGAAGCGTTCGCCCGTATCGGTTTCGATACGGCGAAAGCGCAGGAACGCGTGCATCTTGTGTAGGTCGCGGGCGATCGCCTTGCGCATCCCGTTGAGGCGGTGGACCAGCGGGTCGCTCGCCACCTCCGGCAGGTGGCGCTCGCCGCGGAGTACGCGCCAGACCAGGGTGTGGAGCAGCGCGTAGCGCTCGGGATCGCGGTGGGGCACCACCATCGGGATCAGCCCGGCCACGGGCTTCGGCAGCGCGACCGGGGGCGCGTCGGGCTCGTCGCTGGCGGACGTGCCGAACAAGCCGGGCGCATCGCCCGCCGACCACGTGACGCGATCGGGCGGAACCCCATCGGCGACCAGCCGGCGCAGGGCGGTGCGGAAGCCATCGAGATCGGCACCGGGGCGCAGGTGGATCGTGCGATGCGCGCTGTCTGTCCCTCCCCCCTCTGCGGGGGAAGGTGGCCCGTGCAGCGGGTCGGGAGAGGGGAGCGGCATTTCCGGATACGGCGCTCCCCTCTCCCGACCCTCGCTGACGCGAGGCCCACCCTCCCCCGCACAGGGGGGAGGGGAGTGGCGCCGCGCATCCATCAGAACAGGCTCAGCTGCTGCGCCGGCTCCACCAGACGGCTGCGCAGATCGAGCCGATCGGTGAGCCCACCCGGCGTGTAGTCGGCCGCGATCAGGAACGGGCGGGCGCGCTTCAGCGCCGAGGACAGCCGCGCCACGTCGTCGAGGCGCAGGCGCGTGTGGCGGCGCGCGCGGATGATCTTGTCGACCGCCCGCGCCCCGAGGCCGGGGACGCGCAGCAGCATCTCGCGGTCGCCGGTGTTCACGTCCACGGGGAAGCGGTGGCGGTTCTTCAGTGCCCAGGCGAGCTTCGGGTCGATGTCGAGGGAGAACATCCCGTCGTCGGCCGCATCGGCGACGTCGTCGGCGGAAAAGTCGTAGTACCGTATCAGCCAGTCGGCCTGGTAGAGCCGATGCTCGCGCTGGAGCGGCGGCGCCTTCAGCGGAAGGATGCCGGAGCCTTCCGGGATCGGGCTGAAGGCCGAGTAGTACACCCGCTTGAGCCCGACGCTGCCGTAGAGATGCGCGCTCTTGCGGATCAGCGCCTCGTCGGTGGTCGCGTCGGCCCCGACGATCACCTGCGTCGACTGCCCGGCCGGCGAGAAGCGCCGCCGCTCGGCCTTGGCCTCGACGATGCGCTCGGCCACCTGCGCCATCGCCCCGAGGATCGTCGCACCGTCCTTCTCGGGGGCGAGCTTCTGCAGGCTCGCCTCGGTCGGCAGCTCGACGTTGATCGAGAGGCGGTCGGCGTAGAGGCCGGCTTCCTCGATCAGCCATGGGCTCGCCTCGGGAATCGACTTGAGGTGGATGTAGCCGCGGAACCCGTGGTCGCGCCGCAGCGACTTCGCCACCCGCGTCAGCAGCTCCATCGTGTAGTCGGGCGACTTGATGATGCCGGAGGAGAGGAACAACCCTTCGATGTAGTTGCGCTTGTAGAACTCCACCGTGAGCGTCACGACATCCTGCACCGAGAAGCGTGCCCGCTCGACGTTCGAGGAGCGGCGATTGATGCAGTAGGCGCAATCGAACAGGCAGTAGTTCGTCAGCAGGATCTTCAGCAGCGAGATGCAGCGCCCGTCCGGAGTGTAGGCGTGGCAGATCCCCGATCCGGTGGTCGAGCCGAGCTCGTCCTTGCCGGCCTTGCGCTTCGGCGCGCCGGACGACGAGCACGAGGCGTCGTACTTGGCGGCATCGGCGAGGATGCGCAGTTTCTTGGCGAGCGTTTCATCCATCGAACAAACAATGAACCCGGGGAGCGTGAATACAAGGCGTCGGCCGGCGTTGCCCCCGGGCGGCGATGCCGCACCCCGCCTGCCTTTCGCGGGGCGCGGCTCCGAAGACCGATCAGCCCTGCTTGAGGGTGGCCTTCAGGGTGATCTCGCAGTCCAGAACCTTCGAGATCGGGCAGCCGATCTCGGCGGCATGCGCCAGCGCGTCGAACTTGGCCTGGTCGATGCCCGGGATCGCCGCGGTCAGCGTCAGCGCGGACTTCGTCACCTTGAAGCCGGCACCGTCCTTCTCGAGCGTCACGACCGCCTCGGTGGTCATCTCGGTCGCGGCCAGCCCGGCTTCCTGCAGCTGGAACGCCAGCGCCATGGTGAAGCAGCCGGAATGCGCCGCTGCGATCAGCTCTTCCGGATTGGTCCCGGGCTTGTCCTCGAAGCGCGTGTTGAAGCCGTAGGGCTGCTGCGAGAGCACGCCGGACTGGGTCGTGATCGTGCCCTTGCCGTCCTTGCCGTTGCCCTGCCAGACAGCGTGCGCCTTGCGGTTGATCATCGAAGCTCTCCAGGGTTCGCGGTGCCGCGCACGACCGTGCGCGACGTCACCGTCGATGACCGGCCAAGTGGCGCAGGCTCCGGCGAGTTCCAGGCTCAGGCCCCGTCGGGCACCTCCTCGGCGTCGACGGTGCGGCGCGCGAGATCGTAGCCGAAGCCGGCCCGCGCCAGCGCCGCCAGATCCCGGTCGCGGTGGAGAGCGCGGATGTCCGGGCGGCGGAACGGCCCGAGCCGCCGCCGCTTGGCGTAGGCGAAGGCGGCCTTCTCCTCGATCGCCGCCGAATCCGCCTCGGGCACGGCCTCGCGCTCGGCCTCCATCGCGGTCTCGACCGCATCGCGCGACAGGCCCTTGGCCGACAGCTTGGCCGAGGCGCCGCGGGAAGAGGTGCCGCGCCGGCGCAACGTCGCGAGCCGCGCAGTCGCGAAGCGCGCGTCGTCGACCAGCCCGGCGGAGACCGCCCGCGCCACCGTCGCCTCGATCATCTCGAAGAAGGCGCTCGCCTCCTCGCCGCGGGCCCGGGCGCGCTTCTCGACCCGCCGCCGCAGCGTCCGGCGCAGCATCTCCACCGAGGCGCTGTAGCGCTCGAGGTAGTGCAACGCCGCCCGCTCGAGATAGGCGGCCGTGACGGGCGGCGCGGGCCTTGCACCGCGGGCCGCACCGGAGTCTGCAACGGTTGCGCGTTTCACGGGTTCTTCACGATCCGGACAGGTTTCGGTTTCATGGATCAGCCATGGAACCCAGGCAACGCGGCAGGATCGGTCATGGTCTCCTCCCCGCAGCATCGGCCATCCTGTTGAGACGCGAGTGGCTCCTCGTGCTGCTCGCTCTCGGGCTCGCCGCCACCGCGGCGGCGGTGGTCTACCTGTCCCGTCCGACCACGCTGACCGTAGCGGTCGGGCCGCAGGACGGCCCCGAGGCCGCGCTGATGGAGGCCTACGCCAACGCCCTGTCCCGCGCCCGCGAGGACGTACGCCTGAAGGTGGTGCGCTACGCCGACGTGCGCGACAGCGCGGCCGCGCTCCAGGCCAACAAGGCCGACCTCGCGGTGGTGCGGCCGGACGTGCTGCTGCCCGAGAACGGCCTGACGCTCGCCATCCTGCACGACGAGGCCCTGATCGTCGCCGCCTCGGAGGCCGGCGAGATCGATGATTTTCCCGACCTTGCACGCCGGCGCCTCGGCATCGTCGTGCGCCACAGCGCCGACATCCCGTTCATCACCAACCTGCTGACCTTCTACGACTTCGTCCCCGCCGCCGCCGACATCCCGGACGGCGAGGAAGCCCCGCCGGGGCAGGTCGTGCTGGTTCCGCTCAAGCCATCCGAGGTCACCGCCGCGATCGCCGAGAAGCGGGTCGACGCGGTGGCGATCATCGCCAGCCCGACCTCGAAGGCCGCGGGCGCCATGGTTCACGCCGTCGAGATCGGCCTTCCCGACAAGAAGGTCGGCCTCGTCTCGGTGCCCGACGGCGACGCGATCCTGCAGCGCTATCCCGAGCTGCAATCCGTCACGATCCCGGCCGGAACCTTCGGCGGGCGCCCGAAGCGTCCGGCCGAGGAGGTCAAGACCGTCGGCGCCTCGTATCGCCTGATGGCGCGGGGCACCGTGAGCCGGGTCGCCGTCGCCTCCGCGACGCAGCACCTGTTCGAGTGGCGCTCGCGCCTCGCGGCGGCCGCGCCGATCGTCAGGCTGATGAAGGCGCCCGACTTCGACACCACGGTCGCCGCCACCTCGGCGCGCCTGCCCAACCACCCCGGTGCGGTGGACTACTTCGAGCGCGAGCAGCAGACGTTCCTCGACCGCTACGAGGACTACATCTACCTGCTCGCCTTCTTCGGCGGCACGATCGGCTCCGCCGTTGCCTGGCTCGGCCAGCGCCTCGCCCGCAAGCGGCGCGAGCGGGTCGACATCGTGCTCGACCGCCTGCTCGACGTGATGCGCGAGGTCCGCGCCGCGCCGACGATGGCCGAACTCGACGCCCTGGCGATCGAGGTGGACGATCTCGTCGCCGACGTGGTGCGCTACGCCCGCGAGCGCTCGATCGACGCGCGCACGGTCAGCGCCCTGATCCTGGCGGTGGACGGGGTCCACGCGGCGATCAACGACGGCCGACGCGGGCTTTCCGCCGGGGCCGAGCATCGCCCCGGCGGCCGCACGCGGGCCGCCCGGTCGCTCGCCCTCAACCTCTCGGCCGCCGAATAGGCGAGCCCGGGACGCGGCGTCGCCCTATCCCTCGATGATCTCGCGGATGCGGCTGGCCAGCACCTCGACCGGGAACGGCTTGGTGATCATCTGCATGCCCGGGTCGAGGCCGCCGTTGCCGAAGATCGCGTTCTCGGCATAGCCGGTGATGAAGAGGATCTTCAGCCCGGGCCGCACCAGCCGGGCGCGGTCGGCGAGCTGGCGCCCGTTGAGGCCGGGCAGGCCGACGTCGCTGACCATCAGGTCGATCCGCGTGCGCGATTCCGCGATGCGCAGGCCGGCCGGCCCGTCGGCGGCCTCGAGGGCGTGGTAGCCGAGCTCGCCCAGCACCTCGACGATGAGGTCGCGCACCACCGGGTCGTCCTCGACGACGAGCACCGTCTCGCCGCGCTCGGCGCGCAGGGCCGTGGCGATCCCGGGACCGGTGCCCTCGGCCGCCGCCTCGCCGCGGTAGCGCGGCAGGTAGATCTTGATCGTCGTGCCCGATCCCAGCTCCGAGTAGATCTTGGCGTGCCCCTCCGATTGCTTGGCGAAGCCGTAGATCATCGACAGGCCGAGGCCGGTGCCCTGGCCCAGCGGCTTCGTGGTGAAGAACGGGTCGAAGGCCTTGGCGGCCACGTCCGCGCTCATGCCGGTGCCGGTGTCGGTCACGCAGACGCAGATGTACTGGCCCGGTTCCACCTCCGGATGCAGCCGCGCGTAGGCCCGATCGAGGTGGGTGTTGCAGGTCTCGATCACGAGGCGGCCGCCGTCCGGCATCGCGTCGCGGGCGTTGATCGCGAGGTTGAGCAGCGCGTTCTCGAGCTGGTGCGGGTCGCAGAGCGTGAGCCACAGGCCGCCGGCGGTGACGATCTCCAGGTTGACCTGCTCCGTCAGCGTCCGGCGCAGCATGTCCTCCATGCCGGCGATCAGGCCGTTGGCGTCGGTGGGCTTCGGCTCCAGCGGCTGGCGGCGGGCGAAGGCCAGCAGGCGGTGGGTCAACGCGGCGGCGCGGTTGGCCGAGGACAAAGCCGCGGTGGCGTACTTCTCGATCTGCTCGGTCCGGCCCTGCTTGATCCGGGTCTGCATCAGGTCGAGCGAGCCGACGATGCCGGTGAGCAGGTTGTTGAAGTCGTGGGCGATGCCGCCGGTGAGCTGTCCGACCGCCTCCATCTTCTGCGCCTGGCGCAGCAGCTCCTCGACCGCACGCTGCTCGGTGATGTCGCGGCCGACGATGTAGAACAGGTCGCCTTCCGGCACCGCGTTCCAGGAGATGGTGAGGCGTTCGCCGTCCTTCCGGATGACGTGGTCGACGAAGCCGTCGACGGTCTCGCCGCGGGCGAGCTGCGCGACGACCTCGGCGGTCTCGGCATGGTCGGCGGTGTCGATGATCGTCGCGAACGGCTCGCCGAGGAGTTCCTCGCGGCTCCAGCCGAGCACCCGCGTCCAGGCCGGGTTGACCGCCTTGAGGTAGCCGTCGAGCCCGGCCGTGCCCATCAGGTCGGTCGTGGTCTCCCAGAGCCGGTTGCGCTCGCGGGTGCGCGATTCGACCTCCCGCGTCAGCGCGGCCTCGATCCGCGTCCGGTCGGTGATGTCCTGCACGAAGGCGTAGAAGCCATCGACGGCGCCGTCGCCATCCCACCGCGGGATGTAGCGGATGTCCGCGACGCGCTCGCGCCCGTCGGGATGCGGCCACTCCATCTCGAAGCGGACATCCTCCCCGCCGAGCGCCGCGGCGAAGGCCGGCTCACGCCGCGCGAAGCCGTCCTCGTCCACGAGGTCGCGGACGGTACGGCCGATCACTTCGGAAAGCGGGCGCGAGAACCACGTCTCGTAGGCGGCGTTCGCGAAGCGGTAGGTCAGCGTTGGATCGATGAAGGCGATCAGGCTCGGGAGCGCATCGGCCACCAGGCGAAGCTCGCGCGCAGCCGCGCGGACCGCGTCCTCGGCGTCGCGACGCTCGGTGATGTCGAAGGTCACGCCTGGGAACTGAACGGGGCGGCCGTCCGCATCGAGCACGCACTGCCCTTGCGCCGCGACCCAGCGCACGCCGTCCGGCTGGACGAGCCGGTACTCGGCGGCGAAGTCGCCGCCCGTCCGCATCGCCGCCGCGATCCGCTCCTGCACGGCGGGCAGGTCGTCGGGATGGATGCCGCCGAAGAACTCGGCGATCGGCGCGCCGGCGGCGGCCCGGTCGGGATCGACACCGTAGAGGCGGGCGAAGCGGGCATCCGCGGTGACGCGGTCGGCCGCGACGTCCCAGTCCCAGGTGCCGATGCCGTCGCCGGCCGAGAGCGCGAGGTCGAGCCGGCTGCGGCTGTCCTCGCGGTCCTTTTCCGCCAGGATCTGCGCCGTGGTCTCCCGCGTGATGCAGATCATGCCTGCGACCGCGCCGTCGTCGTCGTGGACCGGCGAGTACGAGAAGGTCCACCAGGTCCGCTCGGGCTGCCCGCGGCGGTACATCGTCAGCGGCAGGTCGCGCACCGACACGCCTTCGCCCGCGAGCGCCCGGGCGCAGAGCGGCCCGATCTCCGGCCACAGGTCCGCCCACAGCTCCGGAAACCGCACGCCGAGCGCACGGGAGACGCGATCGCCCAGCACCTCGCGATAGGCGTCGTTGAAGAAGCTGACGAGGTCCGGCCCCCAGGCCAGGAACATCGGCACCGGGCAGGCGAGCATCGTCGCGAGCGTGGTGCGGAGCGCCACCGGCCATTCCGCCAGCGGGCCGAGCACCGAGCCGGACCAATCCTTCATCAGGATCTCGCGGCCGGTCTCGCCGCCCTCGGCGAGGAAGCGGAACTTCGGGTCCTCGATGCCGATCGTCACCGGGTCGGTCTCGGCACGGTCCGGTCGCGATCCGGACGTCGGCCGAGGCGGCGTTCCTGGCGGGCGGTGGCTGTCGAAACGTCGGTCCGGAACATCGCAGGAGGGATGTCGGCAAGTCCGATGGGTGTCAACGCGGGTCCGGCGGGTCCTGCTCTCAGGCGGCGACCCGCCCTTCGAGCGGGAAGACCTTCGCCGGGTTCATCAGCCAGTGCGGGTCGAAGACGTTGCGCACCCGCATCTGCTGCTCCAGGTCGGCCTGCGTGTACTGGAAGCGCATCAGCTCGCGTTTCTCGATGCCGACGCCGTGCTCGCCGGTAAGGCATCCGCCGACCTCGACGCAGAGCTTGAGGATCTCGTCGCCCGCGGTCTCGGCCTTCTGCAGCTCGCCGGGCTTGTTGATGTCGAACAGGATCAGCGGGTGCAGGTTGCCGTCGCCGGCATGGAACACGTTGGCGACGCGAAGCCCCTGCGCTTTGCAGATCGCGCCGATGCGCTCCAGCACCACGGACAGCTGCCCGGTCGGGATCGTGCCGTCCATGCAGATGTAGTCGGAGATGCGCCCCGTGGCGCCGAAGGCCGACTTGCGGCCCTTCCAGATCGCGGCGGATTCGGCCTCCGACTTCGAGACCCGGATGCTCGTCGGGCGGAAATCCTGCGCGATCGCCGCGATGCGGGCGAGCATCGCCTCGCACTCGGTGTCCGAGCCCTCGACCTCGATGATCAGCATCGCCTCGGCGTCGCGCGGGTAGCCGGCCTGCGCGAAATCCTCGGTGATCAGGATCGCCTCGCGGTCCATGTACTCGATCGCAACCGGGATGATGCCGGCGGCGATGATCGCCGCGGTGCAGGCGCCGGCATCCTCGACCGACGAGAAGCCGACGAGCGCCGGGCGCGCGCCCTCGGCCGCGCGCAGGATCCGGACGGTCGCCTCGGTGACGATGCCGAGCTGCCCCTCCGAGCCGCAGATCAGCCCGAGCAGGTCGTAGCCGCCGGCATCGAGATGGTCGCCGCCGATCTCGACCACGGTGCCGTCGTTCATCACCAGCGTCACGCCCATCAGGTTGTTGGTGGTGACGCCGTACTTGAGGCAGTGCGCCCCGCCGGAATTCATCGCGATGTTGCCGGCGATGGTGCAGGCGAGCTGGCTCGACGGGTCGGGCGCGTAGAAGAAGCCCTCGTGGCCGACCGCGCCCGAGATCGCCAGGTTGGTGATCCCGCTCTGGACGCGGGCGATGCGGTTCTCGAAATCGAGGGCGAGCACCTGGGTCATCTTCCCCACGCCGAGGATGATCGCATCCTCCTGCGCGATGGCGCCGCCGGCCAGCGACGTGCCGGCGCCGCGCGGCACCACGCGGACGCCGTGGGCGTGGCAATAGGCCATCACCGCGGAGACCTCGGCGGTGGTGGAGGGCAGGACCACCGCCAGCGGCATCTTGCGGTAGGCGGTGAGCCCGTCGGTCTCGAAGGCGCGGCGCTCGTCCTCCGTGGTCACCAGGGCCTCGGGGCCGACCAGCGGCCGCAGGCCGGCGACGATCGCGTCGCGGCGGGCGACGACGCCGGCATCGGGCTCGGGGAAGCGGATGGACATGGCGAAACCTCCGAATTTCGTCGATCCGATCGTCACCGTCTCAGGCCCTTCAGCCGCCGCTCAGGAGCGTGGGCCTAGACGGGTTCCGCGGCGGTGCGGGGACCGTTTGGAGATCAGTCTATCGCACTCCCGGCGGGTCCGCACCGTCGGGCGAAGGGGCGGCTCGAAGGCGACTGAGAGGCTACTGCAACGTTTGGTCGCACCGGCACATCGGCGTGAACGGCGTTTGCACCTTCGACCTGTTCCAATCGACCAAGCTCTGCCATAAGCCTGACGGCCATAGCCGTCATAATGGAGGAAATCCCGATGCGTCATGTCATCCTCGGCGCCGCCCTTGCCCTGCTCTTGCCGATCGCCGCCCAGGCGGAAGGCGATGCGGCCGCCGGCGAGAAGGCGTTCGCACCCTGCAAGTCCTGCCACAACTTCGAGAAGAACGGCGTCGGCCCGAACCTCAAGGGTATCGTCGGCGAGAAGGCCGGCGAGGGCCGCGACGGCTACGCCTTCTCCGCGGCGCTGAAGAACTCGGGCATCACCTGGGACGAGGCGAACCTCAAGGAGTGGCTGGTCGACCCGAAGAAGAAGGTCCCCGGCACCAAGATGGTCTTCCCGGGCATCAAGGACGAGAAGAAGGTCGAGGACATCATCGCCTACCTCAAGTCCAAGACCTGAGCGATCGACGACCCGGCCATTCAGGTCAGGCCGAAGGCCGTTCCCGCTCGCGCGGGGACGGCCTTTTTTCGTGACGGTCGGCGGATTCCGCAGTGGTCGACGTTGCCGGCCCGATCAGGCGTCGGTGCCGTCGTGCAGGCCGGTGCGGAGGGTGACGAGATGGTCGAGCAGGGCGCGGCGCCCCTCGACGTCGAGGCCGGTCATGCCGCCGGCCTGATCGGGAATGCAGGCCAGCGGCTTGCGCAGGGCCCGGCCGGAATCGGTCAGGAAGATGCTGACCTGACGCTCGTCCGCACGGTCGCGGGCGCGCCGGACCCGGCCCGACGACTCGAGCCGCTTCAGCAACGGCGTGAGCGTCCCGGAATCGAGGAACAGCCGCGTCCCGATCTCCTTCACCGACAACCCTTCCTCCTCCCACAGGACGAGAAGCACGAGGTATTGCGGGTAGGTGAGGTCGTGCTGGCCCAGCAGCGTGCGATAGGCGCGGCCGAAGGCATGCGCCGCGGCGTAGACGGCGAAGCAAAGCTGGTTGTCGAGGCGCTGCGAGTCCGCGGACGCCTCCGGGACGATTGCGGGCTTCCTCGGCGCTCGCCGCTGCGAGCCTTGCCGAACGGACATGGGCTTTTCGACTCCGGTTGACGACGCTGGTCAAATCCCAGCACGAATTCGGTCAGGCGTAGGCACAGATCTGACGCAGTATCTCGGTCGGGCAATATCTTAGCCAGCACGGAGCGATTGCACAATCTATGCGATCATCCTGCGGCTTTTCGAGACGGACTACCTTTTCCAATCCTTCAGCGCGGCGAAGGGGCTGCCCGAGCGATCCGGCGGCGGCGGATTGAGAATCGGCTCGACCTGGGCGATCGCGTCGGCGAGCGAGAAGGCCGAGCCGGCGGGCAGCTTGCCGCCGGCGGCGTCCTTGTGGCCGCCGCCGCGGAACTTGCGCGCGGCATCCAGGGCGGTCTCGTCGTTCGAGCGGAACGACAGGGAGCCCGTGCGCTGGACGTTGCACACCCGCTTGGCGCCGCCGCGATCCATGATCAGGTCCGAGACGCGCTGGAAGGTGCCCGAATCGAGGCCGAACGAGAGCAGGGTCCCGTCCGAGAGGGGGCGGAACAGCACGTCCGAGCGCGCGAGCACGCGGGCGATCCGCATCCGCGTGGTCAGGTTGCGGTCGTCGTCGGCCTCCCCATCGAGGAGCCGATCGAGGACCTGCCGGCGCAGCGCGGCGACCCGGGTCTCGATCTCGGCGGGCGCCAGGCCTTCGTCGATCAGCCCCGAGACCGCGCGGAGCAGCGTCACGACGAAGCGGTCGTGCCAGGGGTGGCCGACCGGCACGAGGTTGCCGACGTTGTCCCAGAACACCTCGTCGAGCATCAGCCCGCCGGCGAAGGTCGGGCGCTCCTTCTTCCACAGGTCGAGGGCGTCCACGGCCTCGACCAGGGCGGTGAGATCCTCGCCGTCGCGCGTCGCGTAGAGGCTGCGGTTGGCGTGCGCCATCCGCGTGGCGCAGCAGGTCTCGTCGATCAGGACGACGACGTCCGGGTCGTCCAGCTCGAAGCGCTTCGGCGAGGCCGCCTCGTCCACCGGCTCGACCCCGTGCTGGCGCAGCTGGTCGATCGAGGAGGCGTGATGGTCGAGGACGATCAGGCGGTGGCGGGCATCCTCGCCCCGCTTGCGGTTCATCTCGACGAAGCTCTTGAGGAACTTCACCGCCACCGGCTCGAGCCCGAGATCGGTCATGATCAGCGTCTCGGAGGCTTCCGCCTTCGACAGGCGCTTCAGCTCCTCCTCGACCACCGGGCCGACATCGGAGTAGCGCGGCACGTGGACGATCCGCGCGACGTCGACGTGGTTGCCGACGATCGCCACGGCGCCGTAGCCGTCGAGGTCGTGATGGGTGATCTGGGTGACGGTCACGGGGCGGTCCTCGGGAGCGATCTCGCCGCCTTATGCGGCACGGCGCGGCCCGGGGCGAGCCCTGCCGAGGCGTGCCTCAATGATACGGGTCGGCGGCGTCCCGAAGCCCGTCGCCCAGGAAGTTGAACGCCAGCACCGTCACCAGCACGGGCACCACCGGCAGCAGCAGCCAGGGGTAGAGCTGCACCGCCGAGAGGTTCTGGGCGTCGTTGAGCAGCACGCCCCAGCTCGTCACCGGTGGCCGAAGGCCGAGGCCGAGGAACGACAAGGCGGTCTCGCCCAGGATCATCGTCGGGATCGAGAGCGTCGCCGAGGCGATCAGGTGGCTCATGAAGTTCGGGATCAGGTGCCGGCCGATGACGCGGGCGGGCGAGGCGCCCATCAGCTCCGCCGCCTGCACGAAATCCTCCTCGCGCAGCGCCAGCAGCTTGCCGCGCACGGCGCGCGCGAGGCCCGGCCAATCGAGCAGCCCGAGGATGATGGTGATGCCGAAGAACACCCAGAGCGGGCTCCAGCTCGGCGGCAGCGCCGCCGACAGGGCGAGCCAGAGCGGGAGCTCGGGCAGCGAGCGCACCACCTCGATCAGCCGCTGCACCGCCGCGTCGACGAAGCCGCCGAAGTAGCCGGCGATGCCGCCGAGCAGGAGCCCGAGCGCGAACGAGATCGCAACGCCGACGAGGCCGATCACCAGCGAGACCCGCGCGCCGTAGATCATGCGCGAGAGCAGGTCGCGGCCGAGCCGGTCGGTGCCCAGCAGATAGAGCGTCCCGCCCTCGGACGGGCAGACGAGGTGAAGGTCGCCCCGGCCGAGCCCGAGATGGGTGTAGGCGTCGCCGCGGCAGAAGAAGCGCAGCGGCTGCGGCGTGGCGGTGTCGGTGACGTAGCCGCGGCGGAAGGTCTCCATGTCGAGCTCGGCCCGGTAGAGATAGACGAACGGCCCGACGAACCGCCCCTCGTGGAACAGGTGCACCGCTTGCGGCGGCGCGAACAGGTAGTCGCCGTTGCGCCTCGCCTGCTCGTAGGGGGCCAGGAACTCAACGAAGGGCACGGCGGCGTAGAGTGCCAGGAGCACGAGCGCCGAGGCGACGGCGATGCGGTGGCCGAGGAACTTCCGGAAGATCAGCCGCCAAGCCGAGGCGTAGGCCGTGCCGGAATCACGTCCGCCGCCGGCCTCCGGATCGAACGGCGCCGGGTCGACGAAGTGAGGTGCCACGGGTGCCGTCTCGGGCACCATCAGCGTGCCCCCATGCGGATGCGCGGATCGAGCCAGACCAGGACGAGGTCCGAGATCAGCATGCCGACGAGCGTCAGCAGCGCGACGAACATCAGGATGAAGCCGGCCATGAACTGGTCCTGGCTCTTCAGCGCGTCGAGCAGCAGCGGGCCGACGGTCGGCAGGCTCAGCACCAGCGAGACGAGCACCGATCCGGAGACGAGGTGCGGCAGCAGGTTGCCGATGTCGGCGACGAACGGGTTCAGCGACATCCGGAACGGATACTTGAGCAGCGCCCGCAGCGGCGGCAGGCCCTTGGCCCGCGCGGTCACGGTGTAGGGCTTCGCGAGCTCGTCGAGCAGGTTCGCCCGCATCCGCCGGATCATCGCCGCCGTGCCGCCGAGCCCGATCACGAGCGTCGGCACGGCGAGGTGGGCCAGCAGCGACTGGACCTTCGGCCAGTCCCAGGGCTTGCCGGTGAAGGATGCGTCGTAGAGGCCGCCGATCGACAGGCCGAACCAGATGTTGGCGTAGAACAGCAGGATCAGCGCCAGCAGGAACCCGGGCACGGCGAGGCCGACATAGCCGAGCACGGTGACGACCGCATCGCCCGCGGTATGGCGATGCGTCGCCGAGTAGATCGCGATCGGGATCGCGACCAAATGGACGAAGACCAGGGCCGCGAGGTTGACCACCAGCGTCAGCCAGAGCGCATCGCCCACCACCTCGGAAACGGGGCGATCGTACTCGAACGACCAGCCCCAATCGCCCTGCAGCAGCCCGGAGAAGCCCGCCGGGCCGGGCATCAGCCCGATCCAGATCAGGTACTGCTCGTAGACCGGCCGGTCGAGGCCGTATTGTCGGATCAGCAGCTCGGCCTTGGCGACCGAGGCCGCCTCGCCCATGGAGCGCAGCTCCATGATCCGGTTCGTCAGGAAGTCGCCCGGCGGCAGCTTGATGATCGCGAAGACGAGGGCGGAGATCACCAGCAGCGTCACCGCCATGGTGAGGACGCGGCGCAGCACGGCGATCGTCATAGCTGGGCCTGACGTTCGGCCGGGCGGTCCCAGAACATCTCGTCGAGGCGCTGGACGCCGATCATCGCCGTCGGCTCGAAGGCGTACAGCGCCTTGGCCGGCAGGTTGGCGAGATGGCTTGCCGCGACCACCGGCTGCAGCGCGCCCCCGACCGTGCCGATGACCCAGGTGTTCTTGGCGTGGTTCATCAGCATCTCGCGCCAGATCGCCGCCTGCCTGCCCGCGTCGTCGGTGTCGCGCCACTGGCGGTCGAGGTCGATCAGGCGGTGGACGGCCTCGACGTCGCACGCCTCGCCGCTCGCCCCGTGCGTCTCGACGTGAAGGCTCCAGCGCGGCCAGGAATAATGGTCGCTCTGCGCCGGGCTCAGCTCGGTCGGCGGCATGATCGCCGTCGGCACCGCGAGGTCGAGCCCCTGCGCCGCCACCATCACCGTCATCCCGGCCACCGAGCGACGGCGCAGGTTCGTGCGCTCCTGCGGCTTGACCACGAGTTTGATCCCGACCTCGCGCCAGAACTCGCCGATCAGCAGCAGCCCGTCGAGCACCATGGAGACCTCGCCGTCGCTCTCGACGACGAGCTCGAGCAGCCGGCCGTCCGGCATCAGGCGGATGCCGGAGGGGTCGCGCTGGTCGAGGCCGGCGGCGTCGAGCAGTCTTTCGGCCGCCGCCGGATCGTAGCCTGCATGCAGCGTGCGCATCTCGGGCGCGTAGAGCGGGCTCTCGGGGATCAGCGTGTCGTTGCCCTCGGTGCCGAGGCCGAACAGCAGGGTGTTGTTGAGGGTGCGGCGATCGATGGCGAGCGACAGCGCGTGGCGCCAGCGCACGTCGCGGTTGAGGGCGCGCCAGCCGGGATCGAGGGTCGTCAGGTTCGGGTAGAGCGCGATCTCGGAGCCGCGCGCGAGCGGCCACAGGTTGGTGCGGTAGCCGTGGGCGCGCTCGCCCTCCTTGAGGCTCGGGATGTCGGCCATCGTCAGGCCGCGGAACATCAGGTCGGCCTCGCCGGCATTGGTCTTGGCGACGAGCAGCCCGCTCGAGGCGACGTCCATGACGATGCGGTCGAGATAGGGGAGCTGCGTGCCGGCCGTGTCGACGCGGTGGTAGTAGGGGTTGCGCTCGAACACGAAGCGCGTCGCCGGCGCGCGGGTGCGGGGCCGCCACCCCTGCAGGGTCGGGGCGTCGGGATTGTTCAGCTCGTAGTTGTCGTCCATCCGGTTGTGCAGCGCCGCCCAGCCGCGGAGCTTCTGCGCCTTGGCCGCCGCCTCGGCCTTCTCGCGCCCGACGTATCGCGGATGGACCGGCTTCAGGTAATGCGCCGGGCGGTAGATCAGCGGGTCGCGCGGCGCGGCGAGGGCTGGCAGGAAGCGCGGGTTCGGCCGATCCCAGGTGAAGCGCACGGTGACCGGATCGACGATCTCGACGGTCGGCGGCTTGCCGTCGACCAGCAGGAAATCGGGCGGGCCGCCGGGGCTCAGATCCCTGTCGTTGGCGACGTCTTCCCAGTAGTAGCGGAAGTCCTCCGTGGTGAAGGGCTCGCCGTCGGACCAGCGATGGCCCTTGCGCAGGGTGAAGGTGAAGCGCCCGCCCTCGACCGCGACGGCCGCCAGCACGTCGGGCTTCAACACGAGGTCCGCATCGTAGCCGACGAGGCGGGTGTAGCCGTAGACCGAGAGGTAGCGCACGTCCCGCGCCTTGGCGATCAGGGTGCGGATCGTCCCGCCGCTGGTGCCGAGCTTGCGCGCGGCGGCGGCGGGATCGACGACGAGCGGGGTTTCGGGCGCCCCTGTCCGAGGGGTATCCGCGCGGGCGAAACGTGGAGCGGCGAAAACCGTCGAGGCAGTCGCGACGCCGATCAACAATGCACGGCGCGAAATCCCGGCATCCGATGTGCGCGCCGCCTCGGCGCGCGTCTCCCTCCCCCCCTTGCGGGAAAGGGTACCTTGCGCAGCAGGGGGGGAGGGGGAGCCCGCGCTTTCGTCGTTCCGAAGCCCGATCAAGCGGCTATTCCTCGCTTCGGCGGATGCAGCGCCACGTAGGTCAGCCGGGCCGGCGAGTAGCCGGTGGCGCGGTGCAGGTCGTCGAAAGCGTGCGCGCGGGCGATGCCGGCTGCGGCCTCGCGGGCGAGCGGGTCGTCGGCCGGCTGCTCGAAGCTGCGGCCGTTGCGCTGCCAGCGGATCGGCTCGGCCCTGTCGCGCCGAGCCTCGTCGCGCCCAGCCTCGTCACGCAAGGTCTCGATCATCGCGATGGTGGGATGCGCCGGGCCGCCATGGGCATGGATGCGATGGCCGGCGGCGTCGTCGTCGAACAGAAGGCGGGTGAGGCCCAGGCGCCTCGCCTCGATCACCCGCCGCCCCTGCGAGACGTGGTCGTCGAAGAACGCGACCGTCGTCGCCGCATCGAGCTGCGACCAGTCGGCCGTCGACCAGTCGGCGGTGCTGTAATGCGCTCTCGGGTCGCGATAATGCAGGTTCGACAGGTCCGGATCGTGGCAATGGATCGTCGCGTCCGGACAGGCCTGCCGGATCACCCAGGTGGTGAGCCCGCGGAAGACCCCGGACTCGATGACCGTGGCCGGCGCCAGCGCGCGCATCGCCACGTAGAGCTGGAGCGCGCCGTTGAATCCGCTGCCGCCGCGGCGCTGGCGCACCGGCGCCGTCGGGATCAGCGTCCAGAACCGCCGCACCGCCGCGGGCACGTCGAGGCCGGTCGCGATGCCCGACGCGGCGAGGTCGCGCTGCAGGCTGTCGGCCGCGGAGCCGAGCAACTGGTCGACCTCGCGCGGCGAGGTCGGGCGGTGCGACCAGTCGGGGGCGGCGGGCACGAGGTCGTAGCCGAGCCTGTCGAAGAACGGCGCGAGCACGCGGCGGCGGAGCCGTTCCAGCGTGCGGGAGGGGCGGGGCGTGCTCATGCGGCCCGCCGCGCATCGGCCGCGCCGTGGCGGACGTGGTAGCCCGGCTCGATCTCGACCATATGGCCGGCCTCGTCGGGCGCCAGCCGGTAGGGCTCCGGCCAGCGGCCCGGGTCGGAATGGTCGCCGGTGACCGCCGAGAAATCGAGCGGGTGGTCGAGGCTCGGGTCGGGCACCGCGGCGAGCAGCGCGCGGGTATAGGGATGGACCGGGTTGCGGAACAGGGCGGCCTTCGGGGCCTGCCCCACGATTCGCCCCCGGCACATCACCGCGATGGTATCCGCCATGTAGTCGATCACCGCGAGGTTGTGAGAGACGATGAGGTAGGTCAGGCCGAGCGCGGCCTGCAAGTCCTTCAGCAGGTTCAGGATCTGGGCCTGCACCGAGACGTCGAGCGCCGAGACGGGCTCGTCGAGCACCAGCACCTTCGGATCGAGGGCGAGCGCCCGGGCGATGCCGATGCGCTGGCGCTGGCCGCCGGAGAAAGCGTGCGGATAGCGCCCGAGCGCGCCGGCTTCGAGGCCGACCATCGCCATCAGCGCCTCGGCCCGAGCCCGGCGCTCGCGCCCGCCGATCCCGTGGATCTCCATCGGCTCGGTGAGGATCTGGCGCACGGTCATCCGCGGATCGAGCGAGGCGTAGGGGTCCTGGAACACGAACTGCACGGCGCGGCGGTAGGCGAACAGGTCGGCGCCGGCGAGGGCGTGGACGTCGCGCGGGCCGGTGCCGTCGTCGAACAGCACGCGGCCGGCATCGGGGGCGAGCGCGCGCATCACCATCTTCGAAACGGTGGTCTTGCCCGATCCGGATTCGCCAACGAGGCCGAGCGTCCTGCCGGGCACGAGGTCGAGCGACACGTCGGAGACCGCCCGCACGACCCGCAGCGGCCCGCCGAACCGCCCCGAGCGCAGGGTGAAGACCTTCGAGACCCCTTCGATGCGCAGGATCGGCCCGTCGATCGCCGCCGGCCTGCGTGCCGGCGGGATCACCGCCCTGGCCGGGCGGATCGGCGTCAAGCGCTCGCCCGGCGCCATGTCGAAGCGCGGCACGGCGTCGAGCAGCGCCTTGAGGTAGGGGTGGCCGGGGTCGCGCATGACCGCGCCGCGCGGGCCGGACTCGACGAGGCGGCCGCGATAGAGCACCGCCACGTCGTGGGCGACGTTGGCGACGACGCCGAGGTCGTGGGTGATCAGCAGGATCGCCATGCCGGTCTCGTCCTGCAGCCGGGTCAGCAGCGCGAGGATCTGGGCCTGGGTCGTCACGTCGAGGGCCGTCGTCGGCTCGTCGGCGACGAGCAGGGCGGGCTTGAGGATCAGCGCCATCGCGATCATCGCCCGCTGGCGCAGGCCGCCGGAGAGCTCGAACGGATAGGTGTGCAGCGCCCGCGCCGGATCGGGGAAGCCGACGCGGGCGAAGGCGTCCCTGGCCTGCGCGTCGGCCTCGGCCCGGGTGGCGTTGCCGTGGATGCGCAGCGCCTCGCCGACCTGGTCGCCGATGGTGTGCAGCGGCGACAGGCAGGTCATCGGCTCCTGGAAGATCATCGCGATGCCGGCGCCGCGGATCGCGCGCATCGCCGGGCCGTCGGGGGGCAGCGCGGCGATGTCGGTTGCCCCGCGGCCGGTGTCGAACAGGATGCGGCCGGCGCTGATCGTGGCCACCCGGGGCAGGATGCGCAGGATCGCCTGTGCGGTCACCGACTTGCCCGAGCCGGATTCGCCAACGAGCGCCAGGGTCCGCCCGCGCATCACGTCGAGCGACAGGCCGTGCAGGGCGCGGAACGGCGCACCGTGTCCGCCAAAATCGACCTGCAGGTTCTGGATGGACAGGAGCGGGCTCAAGCGATCCTCGCAGGCGCGTCGGCCGGGCAAGTCCACCACGCCGGCACCGCCCCGTCCACCGCCGGCGGCCGGAACAGATGCCGCGGGTCGCAGAGCGTTACCGCCGGATGCCGGAACAGGATCGCGAACAGGGCGCCGAGGAAGTCCCAGATCGCTTCGTCGTGGGCGAGGTGGTGGGTGAGCAGCCCGACCGGCCGATCGTTTCCCTCCGCGATGGTCCGGCACAGGGTGTCGATCAGCCGTGCGGGATCGACGAGCGAGCGCGTGCCGCGCCAGTCGATCGGGTCGATCGCGACGTCGGCCCGCATCAGGCCGGGCACCGCCGCTCCGGGCACCGACGACAGCCCGCGATAGCCCAGCGCCGGAAGGGCGGCGGCGATTTCGGGGGCGAGGCGGTTCCACGGCGGCACGAACACCGGCAGGAGCCGGTCCGCCGGAAGCCGCGCGCGGGCGAGGCGCAGGCCTTCCGCGGCGTCCGCGATCGCGAGCGGCAGGGGACGGTCGGCGCCGAACTCCGATGGTTTGCTGCCGGGTGCGGCGTGATCGGTGTGGGCCAGTCCGTGCACGGCGAGGCTGACGCGTGGCGCGTCGGCGAGACGCTCGCCGAGGGACGGCTCGATGCCTGCCGGGATCGCCGCGACGAGCAGCGGGGACGCGAAGGTGTCCGAGAGGTCGAGCAGGCGGTCCAGGGCGGGCGTCGCGGCGACGGCATCGTCGTCCCGCCACCAGATCGGCACGCGGCGGCCGCGCGCGCCGGACTCGTCGAGGACGGCGCGCAGGCGGTCGAGCGGGGTCTTCTCCGCACGGGCGCTCCGTTTCTTCGCGGCGAGGAGCGTTTCGACGATGGCGACCGTGCGCCGTGCGCCGTCGAGCGCCATGCCGTGATCTGCCGGGATCGGCGCTCCGGCTGCAGACGCGATGGCGTCGAGCAGCGTCGCCGCGGAAAGTGCGTCCTCGGGCACGATCCGGGCCAGGCCGCGGGCGGCGAGGTGCTGGGCACGCAGGCTCTGCTCGGTCTCGGCGCCTGCCGCGAACGGCACCAGCACGGCGGGCGTCCGGGTGGCGAGGAGATCCACCGCGGTGTTGTAGCCGCAGGCGCTCACCGACACCGCAGCCCGCGCCAGAAGCGCGCGATAATTCGGCTGCGCCCGCGTCAGGACGCCGTCGGCCAGCCTCGCGCGCATGGCATCGATCTCGGCCTGCGCGATGCCGTGGCCGGCAAGGATGCGCCAGCCGAGGTCCGGCCTCCGCCGCGCCGCGTCCGCGGCGGCGCGGCAGAGGCCGAGCCCGGCCGCGCTCGACCCGGCCGAGACCAGGACGCCCGCGCGGGCATCCGCATCCTCGATCGGCGCCGCGTCCTCGTCGACGTAGCCGGTGTATCGCAGCTTGGCGCGCAGATCCTCGTCCACCGGCCAGGAGGCGTCGAGGGCGACGAGATCGGGGTCGCCGTGCACCAGCACCGCGTCGTAGATCCCGGCCACGCGCGCATGCGCGATGCGGATCTTCCGCGGCTTCTCCGGCGCGACGAGCACGTCGCGGATCGAGGCGAGGATCAGCGGTCGCGGGCGCCGCTCGGATGCCGCTTCGACGAGGTCGAGGAATTCGGCTTCGAGCGCTCGGCGGCCGAACGGGAACAGCTCGGTGATCACCACGTCCGGAGCCGTCTCGGCCAGCGCCTGCCGAAGCAGCGCCCGGCGTGCCGCGAGCAGGTCGGCGCCGGCCGCGTGCCCGTCCGCGCCAAGAAGCCGCGCGAAGGCGGTGCCGACGATGTGCAGCGGCGGCAGTTGCACGAGGCGCAGGCCGTCGAGCCGCACCATCGGCGCAGGGCCGCCGCCCGAGACCAGGGTCACCGCATGGCCCGAGGCGGCGAAGGCGCGGCCGATCGCGGCGGCGCGGGTCAGGTGACCGGCGCCGAGGAGATGCGTGACCGCGATCAGCACCCGCATGCGCAGGCCTCCGCCGCTCGCTCGGGCGCCGATGCGGGACGCGGCGTCGCGATTCCCGCCGAGGCGGCGAGCCGCCCGCCGATCAGGTCGATGCCGGCATCGAGCGAGAAATCCCGCAGCAGGCGCGCGCGGGCGGCGTCCGCGAAGCGTCGGCGCCGAACCGGATCGCCGGCGAGCCGCAGGATCGCCGCGGACAACGCCGCGGGATCGCCCGGCGCGACCAGGCATCCCTCGACGCCGTCGGTGACGAATTCCGGCGTGCCCGCGAAGGCGGTCGCGAGGATCGGCAGCCCCTGCGAGGCGGCCTCCATCAGCACGTTGGGCAGGCCGTCGCGGTCGCCGGACGGCGCAGGCTTGGTCGGCAGCACGAAAAGGTCGGCCGCCCGCATCGCCGCGATCACCGCCGGTTGGGCCAGGGCGCCCCGGAAGGCGACGCGGCCGCCGAGCCCGCGCTCCGCGACGCGGGCTTTCAGGTCCTCCCGAAGCTCGCCGCCGCCGATCAGGTCGAGGCGCCAATGCAGGTCCGGCGGAAGGGCCGCGAGCGCGTCGATCAGGTCGTCGTGCCCCTTCTTGGCGACGAGCCGGCCGACGCTGAGGATCCGAATCGGATCCTGCGCATCCGTGCCGTCGCGCGGCGGCCGGAGGGGCGGCGCCGGAAAGCGGGCGAGATCGAGGCCGTGATAGGCCAGCGCGACGGAGCCGGCTTCCGCTGCCGCCCGACCCGCCGACACCGCCCGCAGGCGGCCGAGGCCGTCGCGGGTGCAGGTCACCCCCCAGGCCGCGTCGAAGAGCTTGTCGGACAGCTCGCGGTCCGGCGTCGTCCAGATGTCCTTGGCGTGCGCGGAAAAGCTCCAGCTTCGCTCCGTCAGGAGCGCGGCGTAGCGCGCGACGCTGGCCGGCGTGTGGAGGAAATGCGCGTGCAGGTGCCGGACCGCCTCGGGCAGCTCCCGCGCCAGCACCAGAGCCTGCCCGAGGCGGCGGATGCGCGAGGCGGTCGGGTCGTGCAGGAAATCCGTGGCGAATTGGAGCGCCAGCGCGACGAAGCGCCGGCGGCGGAGGCCCCAGGCCAGCCCGCGCAGCACCCGCAGGGGCGCCTCGTGCAGGTATTCGGGGAGGTAAGCCACCGGCGCCGCGATCGCGTCGTGCATCGGATGGCGGCTCGCGTCGGTCGGGCGGCGCAGCGACCAGATCGCCAGCGCGAGGCCGCGGCCCTCGAGCGCCAGGATCTCCTGCGCGATGAAGGTCTCCGACAATCGCGGATAGCCCTTCAGCACGATCGCGATGCGCGCCTCGCTCACGGCCTGTCACCGAGGGCGAGGATGGGTCCGCCAGCGTTCAGCACGCGGACGCGCTCGGCGATCCGGTCGAGGCCGCCGAGCAGGTCGGGGATCCGCGCGCGCGACGGAGGCGCCTGGTCCGGCAGGGCCCGGAGCGCCGCCGCCATGCGCATGGGGTCGCGCCCGTCCGCCTCCAGCACGGTGCGGGCGAGACCGAGGCCTTCGGCGGCCACCGCGCGGATCTCCTGCTCGCGCCGCGGCGTGGTGCGCGGCACCAGAACCGCTCGCTTGTCGAAGGACAGGATCTCGCAGAACGTGTTGTAGCCGCCCATCGCCACGACGCCCGACGCCTTCTCCATCAGGAGCTCGATCTCGCTGTCGAAGGTGATCGCGGAGAGCCGGCCCGGCAGCCGCGCGATCCGGCCCAGGAACGCCGCCCGGCTCTTCGAGGCGAGGAAGGGTCCGAAGGCGATCAGCGCGGGAAGCGGGATCGCGGGATCGGCCTCGTAGGCCGAGATCACCCAGTCGATCAGCCCGTCGCCGTCGCCACCGCCGCCGGGGGTGACCAGGATGAACGGCTCGGCTGCGACGTCGGGCTCGGCCCGGTCCGGTCGGGGGCGCGGCGCGGCGCGGTGGAGATAGCCGGTATAGGTCGTCCGATCCGAGAATTCCGCACCCACGGGAAGCGCCGCTAGCGGCCGGTGGATGCGCGCGAGGCCGTAGATCCAGATCTCGTCGTAGAACCGGCGGACCGCCTCCGAAGCGCCCTTGCGCTCCCATTCCGGCACGAGGCGGTCGGGGTCGTCGAGGACGTCGCGCAGGCCCAGCACCACGCGGCAGCCGCGGGCGCGCAGGTGCTCCAGGGTCGGAAGCATCTCGCCGTGGAAGCCTGTCGGCTCCTTATCGACGATCACCAGGTTCGGCCGGAAGTCGCGGGCGGTGCGCAGGACGATGTCGGCGCGCCGGGCGACCGTCTCCTGCAGCGACGCCTGCGGGTCGAGCCCGGCATAGCTGCCGTCGGCGCGCTTGGTCACGCCGGGCACGCGCACGGAGGAGACGCCGCGGGCGAAGGCGAAGCGGGCGACCACCGTCGAGCCGGAGACGATCATCGCCTCGACTTCGCCGGTGCCGGCCAGCGCGTTCGCGATGGTGCGCGAGCGGCGCAGGTGCCCGAGCCCGAACGTGTCGTGGCTGTAGATCAGGACGCGGCTCGGGCGCATCACGGTCTCATCCTCGAACGCCCCCTCGCGCCGCCGCCATCCGCGCCCCGGCACGCGCAGCGCATGCAGGCGCAGCGTCGCAGCCGGTCTGCGGTCGCACAAGCCGGGCCGCCGTGACAATGCCTCGCGTGGGACGACACCGCATTCCGGAGTGACGGAGGCCCGAGGCTGTGAGTCCGCGCACGCTCGGGCTTCGCCTTTTCGTTGCACGATGACATGCGTGTGACGCGCGGGCTCGCGAGAGGGTATGGGAGCCGGAACGGGGGCCGGGGACGGGCGATGCGGGATCTGGAGCCGACGCTGTTCGGCTATATCTGGCGACATTCGAAGCGCGACCAGTTCGCGATCTGCGCCGTCGTGCTCGCATCGCTGCCGTTCTACTTCGCCTCGCTCGACCTGCCGAAGCGAATCGTCAACGACGCCATCTCCGGCAAGGCGTTCAAGGGCGGGCGCGAGACCGTCGACTTCCTCGATCTCATCATCCACTGGCCCGGCTGGCTCGGCGGCGAGCAGGAGGTGCTGTTCTCCGGCTTCGAGGTCGACCGCACCGGGCTGCTGTTCGGGCTCTCCGGGCTGTTCCTGACCCTCGTGCTGATCAACGGCGCGTTCAAGTTCTGGATCAACCTCAGCAAGGGCGTGCTCGGCGAGCGCATGCTGCGGCGCCTGCGCTTCGAGCTGTTCTCGCTGATGCTCCGCTTCACCCCGGACACGACGCGCGAGGTGAAGTCGTCGGAGACGGCGACCATCATCCGCGACGAGGTCGAGCCGATCGGCGCCTTCATCGGCGACGCGATCGTGGTGCCGTGCTTCCTCGGCACGCAGGCGGCGACCGCGCTGATCTTCATCCTGATGCAGAACCTGTGGCTCGGGCTCGTCGCCGGCTCGATCGTCCTCGTGCAGATCGTGGTGATCCCGCGCCTGCGCCGCGAGATCATCCGCTTGAGCCGGAAGCGCCAGATCGCGTCGCGGAGCTTCGCCGGCCGGGTCGGCGAGGTGCTGGACGGGCTCGAGGCGGTCACCGTCAACGACACCGGGCGTTGGGAGCGTGCCGAGATCGGCGGGCGGCTGTTCAGCCTCTACGACCTGCGCCTGCGGATCTACCGGCGCAAGTTCCTGGTGAAGTACCTGAACAACCTGCTCGCGCAGGTGACGCCCTTCCTCTTCTACGCGATCGGCGGTCTGTTCGCGCTGCGCGGCGAGCTCGACATCGGCCAGCTCGTTGCCGTGCTGGCCGCCTATCGCGACCTGCCGCCGCCGCTCAAGGAGCTGATCGACTGGGACCAGCAGCGCCTCGACGTCGAGGTGAAGTACGAGACCGTCGCCGCCCACTTCGCGCCGCACCGGCTGCGGCCGTCCGAGCCGGAGGGCCAGGGCTTGGTCCGGCCCCTCGGCGGCCCGCTCGAGCTGGACGGCGTCAGCCTCAAGGATCCCCTCGGCGGCCCGGCGCTCGAGCTCGGGGCCGTCAGCCTGCCGATGCCGGTGCAGGCCGCGATCCTCGCCCCCGCGGGCGGCCTCGGCCACGTGGTCGCGCGGCTCGTCGCCGGGCTGCAGGCGCCGCAGGGCGGAACGGTGCGGATCGGCGGCGCGGACGTCGCCACGCTGCCGCAGGCCCGCCGGGCCCGCGCGCTCGCCTATGCCGGCCCGGAGCCGGTTCTGTTTCCCGGCACGATCCGCGACAACCTCGCCTACGGCCTGCGCCGGCGCCCGGTGATCCGCGACGACGCCGGCAGCCCGGAGCGTGCGCGGCGCCGGCGCGCGGAGGCGCGGCGGACCGGAAACCCGGTCGAGGATGCGAGCGATCCCTGGATCGACTACGCCGCCCTGGGCCTGGCGGACGCCGCCGCCCTCGACGCGCGGATGCTCGACCTGCTGCAGCGCCTCGGGATGGGCGACGACCTCTACCGCTTCGGCCTCAGCGCCTACAGCCTGGTGCACCACGAGTCCGAGCCCGGGCGCCGGGTCGTCGCCGCGCGCCGGCACCTGCAGCAGCACTTCGCGGCCGCGGGCATGGCCGACCTCGTGATCCCGTTCGATCCGCGCCGCTACAACGAGCAGGCGACGATCGCGGAGAACCTCCTGTTCGGCGTGCCGACCGTTCCGGAACTGACCGGGCGCAACCTCGCGTCCGAACCGCGCTTCCGCGCTGCGCTCGACAAGCTGTTCCTGCTCGACGACCTCGCCCGGATGGGCGTGGCGATCGCCCGGAACCTGGTCGACATCTTCCGCGACGTGCCACCGGGCCATCCGCTGTTCCGCAGGTTTTCGCTGATCGCGCCGGACGAGCTGCCGGTCTTCGAGCAGCGGCTCTCGGCCCTCGGTGCCGACGAGGCGCCGCCGGCGGCCGACAACGAGGCGTTCCTCGCCCTCGCCCTGGCCTACGTCGAGCCGCGCCAGCGGCTCGGCCTCCTCGATGCGCCTTATCGGGCGCGGCTGGTGGCGGCGCGCTACACGGTCCGCGAGGCGCTTCGACGGGAGGACGGCACCGAGGACGTCGAGCCCTACGATCCCGAGCGAATCAACCGGCACAGCTCGATCCTCGATGCGCTGCTCTTCGGGCGGATCAACACCGCGCGGATGCACGGCGAAGCCGAGATCCAACGCCAGGTCCGCCTCGTCGTGCAGGAGTTCGACCTGGAACGCCGCATCCGCCTGCGCGGGCTGGATTTCCCCGTCGGCAACCGCGGCCGCCTGCTCACCCCGCGCCAGCAGGCGCTCGTCGACCTCGCCCGCGCGATCCTGCGGCGGCCGGAGATCCTGGTGGTCGACGGAACGATCCCGCATCTCGACGGCGGCGCATCGGCCCTGATCGCGGCCGTCACCAGCGGCGGGCCGCAGATCAGCCTCGTCGCGGTCGCGGCGACGGAAGCCGAGGCGGCGCCGTTCCCGGTTCGTCTGCGCTTCGACACGACCGGTTCGGTCCGCGTCGAGACCGCGCCGGAGCCGGAGGTCTCGGTGCCGACCGCGCGTTCGGCCTGAGGCGGCGCGTGAAACGCCGGCTTTCTGCCTGGAATTTCCGTGTTGGAAACCGATTCTGCACTGTCGTCTCGACAAAATGCCGAAGAAGCGTCATGGAATACGGTACGCGTCCGCGCGTTCCTGTCCAAATCCAAGAGAATCATACGCCGCATGTTGCGCAGCCGTGTGCGACGGTCCTTTACCGTCGAGGTCAAGTCGAAGAACCGCCACTCCCTGTCCTGGCCGAATGATCCTACCCCGGCGCCCCTGAACTGGGCCGCGCTCGATCCGGCGCCCGAGACGCCGTCGCCGTTCGATACGGTCTGGCCCGACCAGGCCGCCGCCCCCGCGCCGCCGGTGCCGGCGGAGAAGCCTCGGCGAATCCTGCAGAGCCTGATGGTGGCGGAGCCCGAGCCCGAGGTGGCCGAACCCGTGATCGAGCGCGAGCTTCGGCTTCCGCGCGTGAAGCGGGTGAAGCCTCCGCAGATGCGGTCCGAAAGCCCGCGCTCCGAAGCCGGCCGTTCGGATCAGGCACGATCCGAAATGGTGCGCCCCGATGCGATCTGGTCGTTCGCCGACATCGCGGACGCGTCCTCGGAGCCGGCCGTCGCTGCCCCGGCGATCCCGGCTCCGCCGGTGACCGCCGTCGCTCCGGTCGCCGCAGCGCCTGTCGTGATGCGCAGGCCGACGAAGTCGCGATCGACCGAACCCGCCCTCGCGCCGGGCCAGCGCTGGAAGCGGCGCCTGCCGCGCTCCTGCCGCTAGCCGACGTTCGTGCGAGCCGGGCGCCGGCTCGCCCCCTGCGACGGCACCCGTCGCACGAACGTCCTGTGATCCGGGGATCCTGGTCGCAGCCAGGCGCGGGGCGTCAGGCCGCCCGGCGCACGGCGTAGCGATAGCGGCGCCCCTCCGCGTCGAGCAGCTCGCTGTCGGAGGTCTCGCGCCAGACCACGTCGTCCTCGGGCCGCGCCGCATCGGTCAGCTCGGTGCCGCGCACGATGCTGAGCGCGATGCCGAAACCGTAATTGGTCGCCGTCGCCTCGGTGATGGCCGAGCCGATGTCGGCCTCGTCCGGCAGGCAGGCGAACAGGACGCCGTCGGCGATGGCGAGCGTGTAGGTTCCCATGGCGCGCTCCGCGGTTTTCGAAGCGCCGGACCGTATGAGCTCTTTCCGGCCGTGGAAGGGCGAGGGGTGGGATGCTGCAATGCGGCGGGCGGCGGTTGCCCGCGGGAGCCGCATCGATCCCCCGAACGCAGGTGCGGAATGTCACGCCGCCGGCTTCGGCCGCGCACGCGATCGTGTAGACCGTCGTCGCCCGACCCCATGATCGCCGAACGCCGCGCACGCCCATGACGGACCCGCTTCTCGACCGGCTCACCGACATCCTCGGACCCGACGGCCTCGTCGTCGGCGACGAGCTCGCGAGCCGACCCGCGAGCTGGACCCGTGCCGACGAGCCTTGCGCCGCGGCCGCGCTCGTCCGCCCCCGCAGCACCGAGCACGTCTCGGCGGTGCTCGCCGCCTGCCACGCGGCGGGGCGCGCCGTCGTCCCGCGCGGCGGCGCCACCGGCCTCGTCGACGGCATCCTCTGCGCGCCCGGCGACATCGCCCTGTCGCTCGAGCGCATGACCGGGATCGAGGCGCTCGATCCCTCGGCGATGACGATGGTGGTCCGCACCGGCACCACGCTCGAGGCGGTGCAGGCGGCAGCGGAAGTGGCGGACCTGTTCTTTCCCCTCGATCTCGGAGCCCGCGGCTCGGCGACGATCGGCGGCACGATCAGCACCAATGCCGGCGGCCTGCGGGTGCTGCGCTACGGGATGATGCGCGAGATGGTGCTCGGCCTCGAAGCGGTGCTCGCCGACGGCACGATCGTCTCGTCGATGCGGCCGCTGATCAAGAACAACACCGGGCTCGACTTGAAGCAGCTCTTCGTCGGCACGGAGGGGACGCTCGGCGTCGTCACCCGCGCGGTGCTGCGCCTGCGCCCGGCGCCGGCCGGCTACGCCACCGCGCTCGTCGCCTGCGCCGACGTGAACGCCGCCGCCGCCATTCTCGCCCGCGCGCAGCGGGCGTTCCAGGGCCGGGTGTCGTCCTTCGAGGGCATGTGGCCCGACTTCTACCGGACGATGACCGCGCCCGGCCGCTTCACCCCGCCGCTCCCCCGGGAGCACCCGTACTACGCGCTGATCGAGGTCGAGTGCGTGCCCGAGGAGGAACCGCGCTTCTTGAGCCTGCTCGAGACCCTGATGGCCGAGGCGGTCGTGCACGATGCCGTGGTCTCGGCGTCCGAGGAGCGGCGCCGCGCACTGTGGCGCATCCGCGACCGCGTCGAGATCCTGGTCGAGGCCGGGCTCGCCCGCCCGTTCGACGTCAGCGTCCCGCTTTCGGCCATGGCCGGCTACGTCGCCGAGGCGCGCGCGCGGATCGCCGCGATCCACCCGGACGCGGCCAGCGTCGCCTACGGGCATGTCGGCGACAACAACATCCACTGGAACACCGCGCGCCTGCCGGACCCCGCCCTCGAAGCAGAGGTCGAGGCGGCGATTTACGAGCCGCTCGCCGCGCTTCAAGGCTCGGTCTCGGCCGAGCACGGCATCGGGCTGGAGAAGCGCGGCAAGCTCGGGCTCTCGCGCTCGACCGCCGAGATCGCGACGATGCGCGCGGTCAAGCGCGCGCTCGACCCGAGGAACATCCTCAATCCCGGCAAGATTCTCGCGAACCCCGCCGGGTGACGGGCCTCAGAACCCGACGCGGTCGCCGCCCTTCAGCGACAGCATCTCGCGGGCATCATCCGGCGTCGCGACCTCGAGCCCCAGCCCTTCGATGATCCGGCGGACCTGGGCGACCTGCTCGGCGTTCGACTGCGCGAGCCGGCCCGGGCCTGCCCAGAGGCTGTCCTCGAGCCCGACGCGGACGTTGCCGCCCATCGCCGCCGCCATCGCCGCGATGTTCATCTGATTGCGTCCGGCGCCCAGCACCGACCAGCGGTACTGGTCACCGAACAGCCGATCGGCGGTACGCTTCATGTGCATCACGTCGTCCGGGTGCGAGCCGATGCCGCCCTGCAACCCGAACACGGTCTGGATGAACAGCGGCGCCTTCACCAGGCCGCGGTCGAAGAAGTATTTGAGATTATAGAGGTGGGCGGTGTCGTAGCACTCGAACTCGAATCGTGTGTCGTTGCCGGCGCAGGTGGTGAGGATGTGCTCGATCTGCCCGAACGAGTTGCGGAAGATGATGTCCTTGTTGGCCAGATACGTCCGCTCCCATTCGTGCTCGAGATCCTTGAAGCGGTCGAGCATCCCGAACAGGCCGAAGTTCATCGAGCCGAGGTTGAGCGAGGCGATCTCCGGCTTGAAGGTCGCGGCCGGGCGCACGCGCTCCTGGATGGTCATCGTCGGCGCGCCGCCGGTGGTGATGTTCACCACGCAGCTCGAGCGCTGCTTGATGACGGGCAGGAAATTGGCGAAGGCCTCCGGCGTCTGGTCGGGCTCGCCGGTTTGCGGGTTGCGGGCGTGCAGGTGGACGATGGCCGCGCCCGCCTCCGCCGCGCCGATTGCGGCGTCGGCGATCTCCTCCGGCGTCACCGGCAGGTAGGGCGACATGCTCGGCGTATGGATCGCGCCGGTTACGGCGCAGGTGATGATGACTTTTCGCGCGCGCGCCATGGCAGCGTCCGTCCCTGTCTGTTCGCGAACCGCTCCGGGCCCTTCGCTGCGATGGTAGCGCTGCCGCCCCGTGCGGGCCAAGCCTCGCTGAGCAAGCCTCGCTGAGCAAGCCTCGCCGAGCCGAGCGAGGGGATCGGCCCGCACTCAAGCCGGGCGCGATCCGGCCGCCGGCCGTCTCAGCCGGCGCCAGCCCATCGCCACGCCCGAGCCCGCGATCACCGATCCGGCCGCGAGCAGCAGCAGCATGACCCCGTCCCAGGCGGGCCGGTGGCGCAGGAGGATGCGGAGATCGAGGGTGTGCAGCAGGTCGAAGCCCCAGCGCTCGACGCGGCCCGACCGGTCGAGCCGGTTCAGGATCTCGCCGGTCTCGAGATCGATGTGGAACCACGTCGCCGCCGGGTCGTCGAACACCACCCGGAGCACCGGCAGGCGCCGGGCGCGGTGGTGCGACGTCCAGTAGAAGTCCTCGTGCTCGAGCCGAGAGGTCGTCATCGATCGAGCCTCCGGGACCAGGCGGCGCGCGGCGGCGTCCAGCCGGTCGGGCGCGACCGGCGCCGTTCCGCAGCAGGCGATCTCCCGTCCGTCGCGGCAGGCGATCACCGCGAGAGGCGCACCGCCGAGCCAGGTGAACCGCACCTCCGCCGCGTCCGTGCAGGCGCGCTGGCGGATCGCGGCGCGGTCGAGCCCGGTGCGGGCGCCGGGTGCGTCGGCGTAGCGTTCGAGCATCGCCTGCGACGGGCTGGAGGAGGAGAACCAGCGGTTCGGGTTCATCGAGAGCCAGCCGCTGACGATGAAGCTCAACAGCGCGAGCCCGCCGATCAGGCCGCCGAGATGATGCCAGCGCGCGAGGCCGCGATAGGGCGTCACCGCGCCGGAGCGATAGCGTCGGGCGATCCGCATCCGCAGGAGCCCGAGCACGAACCCGGTGACGGCCCCGACCATCGCGATCCCCGAGACCCACACGATCACCCTGCGCCACAGCGCGGCCTGCGCCCGCAGCGGCGCGACGTAGAGCCAGTGCGGGACGGCGCCGAACCAGTTCCAGAATCGCTCGTGCGCCGTGGTGTCGAGCACCACGGCACCGGTCAGCTGCGAGACGTAGAGCTCGGTGCCGTCCGCATCGCCGAGCGCGATGCGGTGGAGCGGGCGCACCGCATCGTAGCGCTGGTGCACCGTCCACAGATCGTAGGCGAGCGTGTCGCGGTAGGCCGGGCGCAGGCTGCGCGGATCGTGGCCGGCGATGGCGAGGGCCTCGTCCGGTGACGCGGGGCCGATCGCCCGGCCGTCGACCGCGGAGACGGCGCGGCGGGACCCGTCCCAACGCGCGACCCGGTAGACTGGCTCGGCCCCCCGCATCGACAGGCTCAGCGCCCGGGGAAAGCCAGGCTCGTTGGCCAATGCCGCGTCCGGCGAGACCCGCACCGCGTCCCAGGCGATCGCGGGCAGCCCGGCCCGGCGCTCGGGCTCGGTCAGCGACGGGTAGGCGACGTACATCATCACCACGCCGCTCACGAACCACGTCGCGAAGAACAGCCCCGTGACGATGCCGAGCCAGCGATGGCCGAGATGCAGCCACCGCTTCCCCGTCTTGCCGAGCTTAGCGAGCTTGGCGAGCGTGCGCGCCGCGGAGGCCATCTCAGAACGCCGTCGTGAAGGCGACCTCGAACGAGCGCGGTCGCCCGAGGAGCCAGTTTGTGCCGACCCCGTCCACCGCGTTTCCGCTGATCGCGTAGACCTTGTCGAACAGGTTGAAGACGCGGAAGGACAGGCGCGAGGCCGGCGTGACCTGATGGTCGAGGCCGAGGTTGACCAGCCCGTAGGCCGGGCGTCGCGCGGTGTTGCCGAAATCGCTGAACACCTCGCCGACGTACTGGAACCCGACCCGTGCTTCCCAGGTCGGCGCGAAGGCGTAATTGAGCCAGAGGTTGGCGACCCGCTCGGGCACGTCGATCGGCCGGTTGCCGGCGTACGAAATCGTCGCGCCGTTCACGGCCAGGTCGAAGGAATCGTACTGTGCGTGCAGCAGGGCGAGGTTCGCGTCGACCCGCCAGAGCGGCGTGACCTGCAGCGAGAGCGCCGCCTCGACCCCGTAGGAGGATTGCCGGCCGACCTGCGTCGAGACGTTCGGCTGGCCCGGCACCGCCGAGATCAGGTTGTCCTTGACGATGCGGTAGCCGGCGAGCGTCCACTCGCCTCGGCCGTCCCAGAACACGCCCTTGGCGCCGAGCTCGACCTGCTCGCCGGTGGAGAGCTTGAAGCCGGCCAGCGATTGCGACAGCGTGATCAGGCTGTTCACCGGGTCCGTGGCGGTGGCGACCTGCGCATAGAGCGCGGTGTCCGGCGTCGGGTTGAACACCAGCCCGAAGCGGTAGCCGAGGCCCTGGAAGGACTTCTCGAACTGCGCGTTGCTCATCAGGTTCTCGCGCTGCAGGGTCGAGGCATCGAACCGGACGCCGGACAGGAACGAGAGCTGGTCGGTGAGGATCAGCCGGTCCTCGGCGAAGACCGAGGCTTGGTCGGTGCTTGTCGCGTAGGCCGGGCTGGCGCGGCCGTTCAGCGGGAACGAGCCCGGGTCGTAATCCGTCAGCGGGACGCTGATGACGAGGCCCGATCCGACGGTCGAGAAGTTGTTGATGTGCCGGAAGTCGATGTGGTTCACGTCGAAGCCGGCCAGGAACTCGTTGCGGAAGCCGCACAGCGTGCCCTTGAACGCGGCGTCGAACCGGTTCCCCAGCTGTTCCTGCTGGTGGTAGATTTCGGTGTAGTCGCTCCGGTCGACCAATCGCGTCGATCGGTTGAAGCTGTAGGTCTCGACGTCGAGCCAGTGGCGCCTGCTCTGCAGCCGGTAGGCGGTGTTGCGCACCGTGATGTCGGCGGTGGGCGTCCATTCCGTCTTGAGCTGGGTCCAGTTGTCCGCCCAGGTGATCTTGGCGTCGCGGACGTTGTAGTTCTTGAACCGGATGAAATCCGGGATGCGCCCGTGGACCAGCGGCGTGCCCCAGTAGCGCGCCGGCTCCTGATAGCCGAGGTCGTGGCTCAGGGTGAAGGCGAGGTCGGGCGTGGCCTGGAGCAGGATCGCGCCCGAGACCGCGAGGTTGCGGAAGTCGCCGTCCGGGCTGATCCAGCCGCCGGCGCGGTTGCCGCTGACGTTGAGGCGATAGGCCACCGCGTCGCCGATCGGGCCGCCGGAATCGAGGGCGAGCCGCGCGATCCCGTCCGATCCGACGCCGGCCCGCACCACGTTGATGGGCGTGAAGGTCGGCTTCTTCGTCACCACGTTGATGACGCCGCCGATCGCCCCGTCGCCGTAGAGCACGGAGGCCGGCCCGCGCAGCACCTCGATGCGCTCGACGTTCCAGGTGTCGAACGGGAAGGTCACCGTGTTGGCGCCGACGAACAGCCGCGTGCCGTCGTAGAGCTGCTGGATCGAGTTCGGCCCCGAGAATCCGCGGCTGGTGAAGGCGCCGTTGCCGTTGCCCGGCGAGGCGATGGTGGTGATGCCGGTGGCGTTCTGCGTCACGGCGTCCGCGATCGTGTCCTGGCCGCGCAGCCGCGCGGTCTCGCCGGAGATGACGTCGACGCTGCCGGGGGTCTCCAGCGGCGTGAGGCCGAGGCGGCTCGCGCCGCGGTCGGGCGTGCGCAGGTTGAGGCCGACGGGCGCGGCGCGGCTCAAGCCGACGCCGTCGCCCGCGACCGTGAGGGTGTCGAGCACGACGCTCGCCGATTCGCCGGCGATCGGCTGGGCGCCGGCCTCTCGCGGCGGAGCGAAGATGACGAGCGCCGTGCCGGCGAGGAGCGGGCAGCGCATCGCGCGCCCGAGGGAACGAGCGGTTTGCAGAAGAACGAGCATGGATCGGATTCGGCTCTATCGGCGCGACGCGACGGCCTGCCCGACCCTCGACCTACATCGAATGTAACAATGTTACAATTAGGCGATCGACCGAACGCGGCTCGGCCGCCGGCGCACGGATGCCGGGCGGCTTCCTGTGCGTCGTTCGGCGCGGGTCTCGCGGTAGGCAAGGGCATGGGAGGGACGTGCGGACGCGTGTGGTGGCACGTCACCGCGAACGAGGCCGCCCCGCATGCGCCGCGCGGGCCCATGCGTCTCGACACCCGTCGAGGCACCCCGCCCGACGCGTTTCGCGTGTGACCACGACTGACGGCAGGTCTCCTGGCTCGCGGGTCGCTGCCCCTCATCGTCTTCCCAGGCGCCGTGACCCAGTGACGTGTTGATGGAGGCTCGCCGCTTACAGTTGCGGGGGCAGCCGCGGCATCGGAAAGGCTCCTCGGAGCCTCGTCCTCACCGCGTTCCCTTTTGATCCCCGAGGGGAACCGTCCCCGCCAAGTGGCTTCCGCGGTCCCGAAGAGTCAACGGCCGGAATCACGCTTCTGTGAAGTGTGACCCGGCGGCGACAGCGACGGCACGCTTGGTGGCGTTAGGTCGAGACATGCGATCCGTCCTGCGCCGACGCCTCGACGACGACGCTCGGCGGCAAGGTTCCTCCGGCGCCGCCGAGGACGGAGCCGAGGTCGCCCGGCAGGGCGGTCTCCGCGGTCAGCTCCGCCGGCTCGCCGCCGGCCGCGTGCTCGTCCGCCACCAGGGCGACCGCGCCCGGTGCGATCAGGCCGAGGCCCGCTGCGTGCCGGGCGATGGCGGTGCTGTCGGCGGCAATGACGAGGTGGCTCCCGGCGGCCGCGACGACCTGCGCCAGCGCCTCGATCTCGCGGATGCGGTCGGCGTCCCGCGACACGTTGCGGATGTAGACCGCCTTCACCCGGCCCGGATGGTCGGCGACGATCCGGCCGTAGACCTCCGGATCGTGCTGCCCGCTGTCGCCGATCAGCACGAAGGGCAGGTCGCGATACAGCGACAGCATGTGGACGATCAGGGCGCGCTTGTGATCCTCCGCCCGGCGGGGGAGGGGGTGCTTCCACGACAGGCCCCATTCGCGCAGGAACAGGATCGGGCCCACCGGGATGCCGTGGATCGTGAAGAACTCCGACAGCATCTCGTACAGGCCCCACGGCGCGCGCGAGACGTAGAGCATCGGGTTGGCCTCGATGCCGTCTGGGCCGACGTAGAGGGCCCGGTAGAGCGCGGCGACGCCGGGAAAGGCGACGCGGTTCTCGGCATCCTCCACGAACAGCCGCCACAGCATCTTGGCCTTGTTGGCGACGCCCGTGCGCATCACCGTGTCGTCGATGTCGCTGACGACGACGCAGCCGGTGGCGCCCGGCGGCACGAACACCTGCCCCCGCGCCCGCACCGGCGGCTCCGCCTCGAGCGTGAGGTCAACGTCGTGCCAGCCATGGTCGCCCGCGGGCAACGCCTCCGGGCTGAGATGGACGCGGAAGTAGCCGTCGCGGTCGGTCACGACCCGCGCCTGCGCGCCGCCGAAGCGGGCGGTGACGGCGGCGTCCTTCAGCGCCCGCCGCGCGATCCGCCGGGCGATGTCCCGCAGCTGCGCGCGCAGGCTCTCGTCGCCCGGTGCCGTATCGGGATGGGACTGGCGGAAGATGCGGCCGATCAGGAAGATCTCGTCGGCGGAGCCGTAGCCGCGATAGGGCTCGATGACGATGCCGCCGCGCCCCTGCGCCCGGCGGACCGGGCGGGCGACGAGCTTCAGCGCCCGGACCGCGCCCTTCCTCCAACGCCGCAAACGCACTCCCATCGCCGATCGCCCGCTTCCGTCGCCTGAGCCGGTCAACGCCGCACGCGGCGGATCGGAGCCCTCACGGCTGCACCTCCGGTGCGCCGTCGGGGCCGGAGGGCTCGTCCATCAGCGGATGCAGGTCGCGGACCATGCTCTTCAGGCGGTCGTCGAGGACGTGCGTGTAGATCTGCGTCGTCGAGATGTCGGCGTGGCCGAGCAGCTCCTGCACGATCCGCAGGTCGGCGCCGTTGTGCAGCAGGTGGCTGGCGAAGGCGTGGCGCAGTACGTGCGGGCTGACCTTGTCGGCGCGCAGGCCCGCGGCCTCCGCCGCCGCCTTCAGGTCGCGGGCGAAGGCCTGCCGGGTGAGATGGCCGCTCTCGCTGTCGGCGGGAAACAGCCACGGCGCGTCGCTCGGCGAGGCGGCGAGGTGCCGGCGCATCGCGTCGCGCGCCAGCTCGGTGAGCGGCACGAGCCGTTCGCGGCCGCCCTTTCCCCGCACCACGAGGTAGCGCTCGCGGGTCGAGGCGGCCGAGCGCGGAAGCGCGATCAGCTCGGAGACGCGCAGGCCCGTGGCGTAGAGCAGCTCGAGCAGGCACAGCATCCGCTGCGCCCGCCGCGCCTGGCCCGGCGCCTCGGCCTCGACCGCCGCATCGATCTGTGCGCGCGCCGTCGCGAGCAGCCGGTCGACTTCGGCGACCGACAGCACCTTCGGCAGCGCGCGGCCGCGGCGCGGGCCGGTGAGCGGCGCGCTCGGATCGGATTCGGCCAGCCCTTCCGCGTAGAGGAACTTGTGGAAGCCGCGGATGCAGGAGAGCCGCCGGGCGGCGGAGGCCGGCTTCAGGCCACGCGGCTCGAGGGAGGCGACGTAGGCGCGGAGGTCCGCCGCCTCGATCTCGGCGAGGTCGAGGCCCTCGTCGGCGAGGTGACCGAAGTAGTCGTCGAGATCGCGCCGGTAGGCTTCGAGGGTGTTCTTCGCCGCCCCGCGCTCGGCGGCCAGCATGTCGAGGTAGGCCGCGATCTCGGGCGGCGTCCGCCGCTCGGCCTCGGGCGGACGCTCCTCCCTCACCGGCCGCCCGGCTGGAGCTTCGAGGCGGGGATGGTCACGCTCATTTCCCGCGGCGTCGGCGTCACGAAGGTCGCGAGCGCGAACATGCCGGCGAAGACGAGGCCGGCCAGGATCGCGAGGGTGGCGAAGAAACGGAATAGGGTCGGCACAGCGGTCGAACCTCGGGGCACGCGGACGCGATGGAGCAGGGCGCAGCGGGGACTTAAGTTTTGCGCCGCGGCGACCCGGGTTGCACCATGCCGCCGCCGCGCTGGCAAGGCCCGGAAGGCCACATCCTGCGCCCGTCTCGCCGCGACGATGGGCCGGCGCATCGGGCCGGCTCCACGCCGTCTCCGGGCCTTTTCCGAGATTTCAGGGGGCGGCGGCCGCGGGCCCGACCGCATGGGTGATAACCCCGCAGACTTGGTATAAGACCCGGGACACCGCCGCACCCGCTTCCAGCCCCGTCGCCGACCCGCCCTTTGCCGTCCATGCCGAGCCCCGCCCGATGACCACGCCCGAGCCGATGGGCGATCCGATCGAAGCGCGCCTGCGCCGGGCCCTCGGCTCGCGCTCGATCGTGCTCGTCGGCCTGATGGGAGCGGGCAAGAGCACCGTCGGCCGCCGCCTCGCGAGCCGGCTCGGCCTGATCTTCAAGGACGCCGACATCGAGATCGAGGCGGCCGCCGGCCTGACCATCCCCGACATCTTCGCGATCTACGGCGAGCCGAGCTTTCGCGACGGCGAGGAGCGCGTGATCTCGCGCCTGCTGCGGGCGGGGCCTCTGGTCCTGGCCACCGGCGGCGGCGCGTTCATGCGCGAGTCGACCCGCGCGCGGATCGCGGAATCGGGCGTGTCGGTCTGGCTCAAGGCCGAGCTCGACGTGCTGATGCGGCGGGTGCGCAAGCGCGGCAACCGCCCGCTGCTCCAGACCGAGGATCCCGAGCGGACCATGCGCGACCTGATGGACCTGCGCCATCCGGTCTATGCCGCCTCCGACGTGACCGCGCTGTCCCGCGACGTCGCCCACGACCGCGTCGTGCAGGACGTGCTCGAAGCCCTCGACGCCTACCTCAACCCGCCGGACGAGAGCCGCGCGGTCGCCGCGCAGTGAAGCTGTCATGACCGAGCCATTCGCCGTCCACGTCCCCCTCGACCAGGGCCGCGACTACGACATCCTGATCGGGCGCGGCCTCATCGCCGGCGCCGGCGCGCGCGTGGCGGCGCTGGGCGGCAAGGCGGCGGTGATCGTCAGCGACGAGACCGTCGCGGCGCTCTACGGCGACGCCCTGCGGAGGAGCCTGGAGGAAGCGGGCCTGCGCTCCGCACTCGTCGCGGTGGCGCCGGGCGAGGCCTCGAAATCCTACGCGACCTACGCGTCGGTCTGCGACGGCCTGCTCGCCCACAAGGTCGAGCGCGGCGACCTCGTGGTCGCCCTCGGCGGCGGCGTCGTCGGCGATCTCGCGGGCTTCGCCGCGGCGACCCTGCGGCGCGGCGTGCGCTTCGTGCAGGTGCCGACGAGCCTGCTCGCCCAGGTCGATTCCTCGGTCGGCGGCAAGACCGGGATCAATTCGCCGCTCGGCAAGAACCTGATCGGCGCCTTCCACCAGCCCCGCCTCGTGCTCGCCGACACCGCGACCCTCGACACGCTCTCGGAGCGCGAGATGCGGGCGGGCTACGCCGAGGTCGCCAAGTACGGGCTGATCGGCGATGCCGGCTTCTTCGACTGGTGCGAGGCCCATTGGCGCGGGATCTTCTCCGGCGGGCCGGAGCGCGACGAGGCGGTGGCGATCTGCTGCCGCGCCAAGGCCGGCGTCGTCGTCCGCGACGAGCGCGAGGACGGCGAGCGCGCCCTCTTGAATCTCGGCCACACCTTCGGCCACGCGCTGGAACGGCTCACCGGCTACGAGTCGGCCCGCCTCGTCCACGGCGAGGGCGTCGCGATCGGGCTGGCGCTGGCGTTCCGCTTCTCGGCCCGTCTCGGCCTGTGCGCGGGCCAGGATGCGGGCCGCGTCGCCAACCACCTCGCGCTCGCCGGTCTGCCGACCACCCTCCAGGCCGTGCCCGGCGGCTGCGGCGACGCCGACGCGCTGCTCGACGCGATGGCGCAGGACAAGAAGGTGAAGGACGGCGCGCTGACCTTCATCCTCGCCCGCGGCATCGGCCGGAGCTTCATCGCGCCGGGAATCGAGCGGGACGCGGTGCGCGCCTTCCTGCAGGACGAGTTGCGGGCTGGCTGAGCCCGACCCGCATTAACCGCGGCGGAACCTCGCGGCCCTATCGTCGCCGCGCTGGCGCTCGGCCAGGATGCGGGTCGGACCATGGGCGCGTCGGAGGGTGTCAGCGCGTCGGAGCGCTTCGCGGCCAGCCTGCGGGAACGTCTCGCCGACGATGCCGGCCTGCTCCGTTTCGCGCGCCTGGCCGCCGCGTTCCTGGTTCCGACGATCCTGGCGCTGGCCTACCTCGCCTTCGGCACCGGTCCCGATCCGCGCCACAACTGGCTCGGCGACGTGATGGGCAGCGATCTCGCCCAGGTCTGGGTGGTCGGCCGGACGGCGCTGGGCGGACGCGCGACGGAGGCCTACGACCTGCCGGTGCACCTGCAGAACCTCGCTGCGGCCTTCGGGCCGGAATGCCGGTTCGCGTGGCATTACCCGCCGGTGTTCCTGCTGGCGGCGTCCCCCCTCGCATTGCTGAGCCCGCAAGGAGCCTTCCTCGTCTGGATCACCCTCTCGCTCGCGATCTTCGCCGCTGCGCTCCACCGTGCGACGGGGCGGCGCGACGCGGTGCTGATCGGGCTCGCGCACCCGCTGGTGCTCTGCAATCTCGCCTACGGCCAGAACGGCCTCGTCACCGCCGGATTGCTGACGCTCGGAGCGATGCTGGTCGACGGGCGGCCCTGGCTCGCCGGTCTCTGCTTCGGGCTCGTCGCCTACAAGCCGCAACTCGCAGCGCTGGCGCCGTTCCTGCTGCTCATGACGGGCCGCCGACAGGCGCTCGCCGCCTGCCTCGCCACGTCACTGGCCCTGTGCCTCGCCTCGGTCGTCCTGTTCGGGCTCGCGCCGTGGCAGGCTTTTGCCGCGAGCCTGTCGGAGACCAACCGGATCATCCTGCAGGAGGCCGGCGCCGGCCTCGATCTCAACGCCAGCGCCTTCGGCGCGGTCCGGCTGGCCGGCGGCTCGTTCGCAGCGGCCTGGACGCTGCAGATCGGCGCGAGCCTCGCGGCGCTCGCGGTCGCCTGGCGGGTCTGGGCCGGCAACGGCGACCTCGGCCTGCGCGCCGCGACGCTGCTCGCCGCGGCTCCGATGGTCTCGCCCTACGTGCCGGTCTACGACCTCGTCCCTTTGGTTCCGGCGACGATCCTTCTCGCGATCGCCGCCCACCGCGCCGGCGGCCTGCACGACCGCGAGCGGGCCTTGATGCTCGCCGCCCCCTTCGTCGCGCTGCTGCGCCCGGCGATGGCGGCGACGAGCCTCCCCTTCGGCTTCCTCCTCGGTTTCGCGACGCTCGCCTGCATCGCAGCGCGGGCGCTGCCGCGCCCCGTGCCGCGCCTGGGACCGGCGGTGCCGGCCAAATCCTGATCCTGCGCGCCCGGCGATAGGGCAATCCGGCGCCGAATCCCCTATGAGGGATGTCGCCGTCGCGCCTCGATCCCGAGCCTGCCGCGACGGCATGAGCTCGAAAACCCGGCGCGATGGAAACCCACACCGACCTCTGGCTGGCCGCGAGCATCGTCGTGATCTCGCTGCTGCTCTCGGCCTTCTTCGCGGGCGCGGAGACAGCCTTCACCGCCGCGTCCCGCGCGCGGATGCATTCCCTGGAGGAGGCGGGGGATGCGCGGGCGGGCATCGTCAACCGCATCCTGGCGATCCGCGAGCGCTTCATCGGCGCGATGCTGATCGGCTACAACATCGTCGCGATCGGCGCCTCCGCCTTCATGACGAGCGTGCTGACCGCGGTCTTCGGCAAGAGCGGCGTCATCTACGCCACCGTCGGCATGTCGGTGCTGGTGATCGTCTTCGCCGAGGTGCTGCCGAAGACGCTCGCCATCTCGAAGCCCGACAAGGCGGCCCTGATGATGGCCCGCCCCGTCGCCTTCGCGGTCGCGGTGATGGGCCCGGCGGCGCTCGCGATCGAGAGCCTGGTGCGGCTGATGCTGCGCCCGTTCGGCGTCACGATCGGCGACCACCAGTCGATCCTGTCACCGACCGAGGAGATCCGCGGGCAGGTCGCGCTGCTGCACCGCGAGGGCGGGGTGGCCAAGGCCGAGCGCGACATGCTCGGCGGCCTGCTCGACCTCAACGACCTCTCGGTCTCGGAGGTGATGGTCCACCGCACCAAGATGCGGATCATCAACGCCGACCTGCCCTCCGAGGAGATCGTGCGCGAGGTGCTGGCCTCGCCCTACACACGGATGCCGCTGTGGCGCGGCACCACGGAGAACGTCGTCGGCGTGCTGCATGCCAAGGACCTGCTCCGGGCCCTCGACGCGGCCGGCGGCGACGCGTCCGGCCTCAAGGTCGAGGCGCTGGCGCTCGAGACTTGGTTCGTGCCGGACACCACCAGCCTGCGCGACCAGCTCAAGGCCTTCCTCTCGAAGAAGACCCACTTCGCCCTCGTCGTCGACGAGTACGGCGAGGTGATGGGCCTCATCACCCTGGAGGACATCCTCGAGGAGATCGTCGGCGACATCGCCGACGAGCACGACGTCACCGTCTCGGGCGTGCGGCCGCAGGGCGACGGCTCGGTCAACGCCGACGGCGGCGTGCCGATCCGCGACCTCAACCGGGCGATGGACTGGAACCTGCCGGACGAGGAGGCGACCACCATCGCCGGGCTCGTCATCCACGAGGCGCGCGCCATCCCCGACCAGGGAACCGCCTTCAACTTCCACGGCTTCCGCTTCCAGGTCCTGCGCAAGGCAAAGAATCGCATCACGACCCTGCGGATCACGCCGCTGGAGCCGACGGGGAGCAAGCGTGGCGACGGATGAATGATTTGGCCCGTCATCTCGATAACCTATGTTACGGAGTTTTGGTAGTAGCCAGGCCCGAAACAGGCGTTTAGATGTTGAATATGCTCTAGTCTGATGTTGTGCTCAGTCTCGGGTGCCGTATCACAGGTGTGGTCTCGGCCATCGGAGTGATCGTCGGGAGACGTCAAGCGGACCATGCGTCTCGACATCGCGACCCTCTTGCTGGTGACCTTCGTCCTCACGTTCCTCGTGGGCGTGCTCTTCGTGCTGTCGTGGGTTCAGGCACGTCGGACGCACGCTCTGGCGATCTGGGGCGTCGCGCACCTCGTGGGCGCGATCGCCTCCGGCGGGCTGGCCCTGCGCGGCACGATCCCCGACTGGCTCTCCATCGGCGTCGCCAACGCGATGATGATCGCCGCCTACGGTCTGATCTGGAGCGGCGTGCGGGCCTTCGAGGGGCGGAGCCTGCGCCTGTCGATCGCGATCCTGAGCGGCGGCGCCTTCGCGGCGGCCTGCCTCGTCCCGGCGTTCTACGGCTCGATCGCGGCGCGGGTCGTCCTCGCCTCGTCGATCGCCACCGTCTTCTGCACGGCGAGCGCGTACGAGATCTGGCGCGGCCGGGCGGAGCGGCTGGTCTCGCGCTACCCCGCGATGATCCTGCTGTGCATCTACGGGATCTGCTACGCGGTCCGGATCCCCGCAGCCTTCCTCGCCCCCCTGCCGACCAGCCCCGACGCCCTGCAATCGCGCTGGGTCGCGATCCTGTGCTTTGCCGCGATGCTGTTCACGATCGCCATCGCCTTCACCTTCATGGCGCTGACCAAGGAGCGGGCCGAGCGGGCACAGCGGCTCGCCGCATCGGTCGATCCGCTGACCGGCATCGCCAACCGCCGCGCCTTCGTGCTGGAGGCCGAGGCGATGCTGGCGCGGCCCTCGCCGAGCGCGCTGCTGCTGTTCGACCTCGATCACTTCAAGCGTGTGAACGACACCTACGGCCACGCGGTCGGCGACGGGGTGTTGGTCGGTTTCTGCGCCCTGGGGCGGGCCTTGCTGCCGGGCGATCGCGCGTTCGGCCGGCTCGGTGGCGAGGAGTTCGCGTGCCTGATCCCGGTCCAGACCCCGGAGGCCGCCCGGCGCGAGGCGGTCCGCTTCGGCCGCGCCTTCGCCGCCCTGCGCCTGCCGACGCTGCCGCACCTCGAGGTCAGCTGCAGCATCGGCGTGGCGGTGAGCACGCCGGGACATGAGCGTTTCGACGACCTGATGCGCCGGGCCGACCTCGCGCTCTACCGCGCCAAGCGCAACGGCCGCAGCCGGACGGAACTGGCCGAGGCGGACGGTCCGGATGTGCAGGCCGCCCGAAATCGGCGACTGCCTTGGCCTCAGGCAGCCGAGTAGGCTGCGGCCCCCAGGCGTGCGCGGGCAGCCGCGTATTCGCGCGCGAGCCGTGCGACCACGTCCGCCACGGGCGGCGCGTCCGCGATCGTCCCGACGCCCTGGCCGGCACCCCACACGTCGCGCCACGGCTTCGCCCGGCTGCTGCCGAAGTTCATCGCGCTCTTGCCGACATCCGGCAGGCTCTCGGGATCGAGCCCGGCGGCGCGAATGCTGGGGCTCAGGTAGTTTCCGGGCACGCCGGTGAAGAACGGGGTGTAGAGGATGTCGGCGGCCGCGCTTTCCACGATCATCGCCTTGTAGCCGTCGGCGGCGTTGGCCTCCGCCGTCGCGATGAAGCGCGTGCCCATGTAGGCGAGGTCGGCGCCCATCGCCTGTGCGGCGAGGATCGCGCTGCCGGTGGTGATCGCCCCCGACAGGATGATCGGCCCGTCGTAGAAGCGCCGCACCTCGCCGAGCAGGGCGAACGGGCTCAGCGTGCCGGCATGCCCGCCCGCGCCGGCGCAGACCAGGATCAGCCCGTCGACGCCGGCCTCCAGCGCCTTCTCCGCGTGCCGGACGGTGGTGACGTCGTGGAACACCACGCCGCCGTAACCGTGGATCGGCCGCACCACGGCGTCGGGCGCCCTGAGCGAGGTGATGACGATCGGGACCGCGTGGGCGACGCAGGCGGCGACGTCCCGGGCCAGACGGTCGTTCGAGGCGTGGACGATCTGGTTGACCGCGAACGGCGCGATCCGCCGCGTCGGCTCGGCCGCCCGCGCCGCGGCGAGCGTGCCGGTGATGAGCGACAGCCAGGTGTCGAGGCGTTCGGCCGGCCGGGCATTCAGCGCGGGAAACGACCCGACGATGCCCGACAGGCACTGGGCGATCACGAGGTCGGGCCCCGACACGATGAACAGCGGCGCGGCGATCACCGGCAGGGCCAGCGTGCCGCGCAGCGCCGGGGGCAGCCGTTCGTTCGATGCGGATTCGGCCATGCGCCCTGCCTCTCGATCGTCGCGGCGAGGATCAAGGGCCGGCGGTCGCGCCGTCAAGGCTCCGATGCAGGTTTGCCGACGACATCGACGGACACCGGCGTCGGCCGTTTCCAGGCCGTGGCGCGGGTTGTGCAGCCCGGGGCCGAGGTGCAGGCTCAATCGGAGCCGGTCCGGTCTCGCGCGGCGATCGCGCGTGCCGGCCGGCTCGAGGCCATGTCAGAGGGCCGCGACGGCCCGAACCCGGAGGATGCCGCTTGAGCGGGACGATCGACGACACGATTCTCGGCGTTCCCGAGGCGTTGCGCACGCATGTCGGCGCGATCAGGCCGATGGCCGAGCACAAGGTGCTCCCGCGGCTCGATCACTTCGCGCGCGATTTCATCGCGCTATCGCCCTTCCTGGTGCTCGCCTCGATGGACGCGGAAGGCCGGGCCGACGCGAGCCCGCGCGGCGACGCTCCCGGCTTCGTCCGGATCCTCGACGATGCGACGTTGCTGATCCCGGACCGCCGTGGCAACAACCGCGTCGACAGCTTCGGCAACGTGCTCGGCAATCCCGGGGTCGGGCTGATCTTCTTCGTGCCGGGCATCGACGAGACGCTGCGGGTGAACGGGCGCGCGGCGCTGGTCACGTCGGCCGAGATGCTCGCGCCCCTGGTCGCCCAGGGCAAGGTCCCGGTCACGGGTCTGCGCGTCGCAGTGGAGGAGGTGTTCTTCCACTGCGCAAAGGCGCTGATGCGGGCCAAGCTGTGGTCGCCGAAGGCGCAGGTCGAGCGCAAGAGCTTCCCGAGCCTCGGGCGCATCCTCGCCGAGCAGACCGGCACCGTGAGCGTCGCCGATGCCGAGCGCTCGACCGAGGAGGCCTACCGCACCCGGCTCTACTGAGCATCGCGCGGGATCGCCGGAGGTCCCCGGCGATCCCGCATCCCGTTCATTCGGCTTCGGGGGCGATCGGCTCCAGGCCGCCGACGTGGCGCTGGGCGTAGAGCGGCAGGCCGATCTGGCGGATCAGTTCCTGCTGGGTCTCGAGGAAGTCGATGTGGCCTTCCTCGTCCTCGGCCAGATCCTCGAACAGGCGCTTCGACACCCGGTCGTTGATCGAATCGCAGTACTTGGCGGCTTCGAGGTAGAGCGCGCGGGCCTCGCACTCGGCGGCGAGATCGCAGGCGATGATCTCCTCGACGTTCTGGCCGATCCGCAGGGGATCGAGCTCCTGGAGGTTGGGGAAGCCGTCGAGGAACAGGATCCGGTCGACGAACCGGTCCGCGTGGTTCATCTCCTCGATCGATTCCTTGCGCCAGAACTTGGCGAGGTCGATGTAGCCCCAGTCGTTGAGCATCCGGAAGTGGAGCCAGTACTGGCTCACCGCGGTCAGCTCGCTGCGCAAGCCGCGGTTGAGATACTCGATGACCTTGATGTCGCCCTTCATGAAACCCGTTCTCCCCTTGGCCGTGCGAGGGAAAAGCCGGGCTACGCCTCAGGCGGCGATCCCCTCCTCTGCAGGCTGGACCTTTCCCAAACTGCAGCCGGTTGCGCAACCCGTCGAGCAGGCATGGGCGTCCTGTCCCGCCTCGAGCGCCGCGGCGCCGAGGGCGTTCTGCATGATCGAGCGGATCGTGCGGGCGCAACGCCCGCATTTCGGGCTGCAGCCGAGGCAGGCGTAGACCTGGGCCGGCGTGCGCGGGCAGCCAGGACCCGGGCCGAGACACCCGCGCACGGCGCCATCCGAGAGGACGTTGCAGGAACAGACGATCATACGATCCAAAACCCGATGGCTGGAGGCTCGTTTCCTTCGACGCCCTCGAATCGTTCGAGAGCGCTCGCCGTGCGTCGTCCCGGTCCTCGACCGTCGCCAGTTTAGAACTCTTGAAAACTAAGCGTTTTCAACGTGTTAGCGAACGCCACATGCCATCCGGCACCGTATGGGTCAAGGCTCCGGCGATCACGAGCGCACGATCGGATCGCGTCGTCGCGTTTCGCGGCTCCCTATTGCGCCAGCTCCTTCAGCGCGAGCCGGATGAGAACCTTTGCCTCGGCGTCCTCGCCGCCAGCCTTCAAGGCAGCGGCGACCGCGGCCGAAGCCTGGAGCTGGGCGTAGCCGAGGTTGACCAGCGCCGAGATCGCGTCGGCGACGGGCTGGGGCGCGGAGCGGTTCTCGACCGCGCCCGACAAGGCGATGAGCGCCGGATCGATCGGCGCGAAGGCCGGCGCCTTGTCCTTGAGTTCGGCCACCAGCCGGGCGGCCAGCCGCGGGCCGACGCCGGGCGCACGCGCGACGGCGGTCTTGTCGCCCATGGCGATCGCCGAGGCGAGCTGAGGCGGCTCCAGCACCGAGAGCAGCCCGAGGGCGACCTTGGAGCCGACGCCCTGCACGGTCTGGAGCAGGCGGAACCACTCGCGCTCGGCATCCGAGCGGAAGCCGTAGAGGCGGATCATGTCCTCGCGGACATGCGTCTCGATCGAAAGGACGGCCGGCTCGCCGGGCTTCGGCAGGCGCTGGAGCGTGCGCGCCGAGCAATGCACCTCGTACCCGACTCCCTGGACGTCGAGGAGGACGAAATCCTCGCCGTAGGAATCGACCACGCCCTTGAGCTTCCCGATCATGAGATCCCGATCATTCGCGCTGCCGCGTCCAGCGTGCCGTCCGCTGCCTACAGAATGCCGCGCATCGCCGCCATCCGGCGAAGCGTGGCGAGTCTTTCGGCAGGCCAGTCTTGAGAGCGGCCGAGCTTCGTGGGATCAGGGCAGGGAAACGGTCGGTTACAACCCAGGCGATCCCGATGCGCGGACCCTTGCTTCTCCTCGCCCTGACGCTCGCCCTCTCGCCGGCGCGGGCCGCCGACACCCCGACTGCCCCCAGCGCCGACCCGACGCAGGTCCGGCCGGGCACCTACCGCCTCGATCCCGACCACGCCAAGATCACCTGGTCGCTGAGCCATCTCGGCTTCTCGACCTATTACGGGCAGATCACCGACGTCACCGGCGACGCGACCCTCGACCCCAAGGACACGACCAAGATCCGGCTCAAGGTCACGATCGGCACCGACAGCATCACCGGCGTGAACCCGAAGCTCGACGCGCATCTCAAGGCGCCCGACTTCTTCGACACCGCGAAGTTCCCGAGCGCGACCTTCGCCGCAACCGCGGTCGAGGCGACGAGCCCGACCACGGCGCGCGTCACCGGCGACCTGACGCTGCGCGGCGTCACCAAGCCAGTCGCCTTCGACGCGACCTTCAACCAGGCCGGCATCCATCCCGTCGACAAGGCCTACACCGTCGGCTTCGACGGCCGCGCCGTGCTGAAGCGGTCGGACTTCGGCATCGACGCCTACCTGCCGATGCTCGGCGACGAGGTCGTCCTGCGCCTCGAAGGCGAGTTCAAGGCGGTGAACTGATCGGCTTCAGCCGAGCTTGGCCAACGCCGCCGCGATCCGCGCGGCGCCCGGCCCGGCCGCGCCGGGCGGCGGGTTGGCGCGCTTGAGCGCATGGGCGCCGCGATGGTTGACGTGGGTGATGGCGATGGCGAGCGCATCGGCCGCATCCGCCAGCTTGAACTCGGCCTTCGGCAGCAGGAAGCGCACCATCGCCTGGATCTGCGCCTTCTCGGCATGCCCCGAGCCGCAGACCGACTTCTTGATCAGGTTCGCCGCGTACTCGAACACCGGCACGCCGGCGAGCGCCGGCACCAGCAGGGCGATGGCGCGGGCGTGCCCGAGCTTGAGCGTCGCCTGCGCGTCCTTGTTGACGAAGGTCTCCTCGACCGAAACCTCGTCGGGCGAGAAGTCCCGCACGACCCGGGTGATGCCCTCGTGCAATTCGCGCAGGCGCAGCGCCAGCGGCAGGTCGCCGTCCGAGGTGACGACGCCGCAATCGACGTAGGCGAGCTTCGCCCCCGTCACCGTCACGACGCCCCAGCCGGTGCGGCGCAGGCCCGGATCGATGCCGAGGATGCGGATGGGCGTCATGAACCGGACCTTGGCCGCACGGCCGGAACGCCGTACCGGCTCTGTCTGAGCACATAGCGTGAACGAAGGGTTTCGCCAAACGGTCGCGGCTGGCCGACTTTCGAAACTGAGGCGATCGAACTACCGTCGGCTTCGCGGCGCGCCACGATGCGGGCCGAAACCTCGGGCGGGCTGGCGGATGAACACCCTCGATTGGCTGGTGCCGACCCTGGCCTTCCTCGCGCCGATGCCGCCGATGCGGCCGGAGCCGCCGAAACCGCTGCGCGGCAATGCCTGGGCGGCGGGCATGGTCATCGGCAGCGTCTGCCTGATGATGGTGCTGCCGATGTTCACGATCTGGAGCTTCTGGGGGCCGCACGATTCCTTCCAGGTCCGCTGCGAGGCCTCGGGCGGCCGCGTGCTGCAGGACCCGGCGATCGGGGTCGCGCCCTACCGCTGCGACCGCAGCGGGGCGGCCTCGCCCCGCTGACGCCCGCGCCCCGCGCCTCAGGCCTCGAGCTTGGCCACCAGCGCGTCGGACAGGGCGAAGTTGACGTAGACGTTCTGCACGTCGTCCTGGTCCTCGATCACCTCGACGAGGCGGATCAGCTTCTCGCCGGTCTCGTCGTCGACGTCGATCGTGTTCTGCGCCTTCCAGACGAGGCCGGTGCGGGTCGGCTCGCCGAAGCGCGCCTCCAGGGCCTTGGTGACCTCGCCGAAGGAGTCCTGCGCGCAGGTGATCTCGTGGCCGGATTCGTCCGAGCGCACGTCGTCGGCGCCGGCCTCGATCGCCGCCTCCAGCATCGTGTCGGCGTCGGCTACCGAGGCCGCGAAGCCGACCACCCCGACGCGGTCGAACATGAACGCGACGGCGCCGGTCTCGGCGAGGCTCCCGCCGGACTTGGTGAAGGCCGAGCGCACGTCGGAGGCCGTGCGATTGCGGTTGTCGGTCTGCGCCTCGACGATCAGCGCGGCGCCGCCCGGGCCGTAGCCCTCGTAGCGGATCTCCTCGTAGGTCTCCCCGTCGGCACCGGCCGCCTTCTTGATCGCCCGCTCGATGTTATCCTTGGGCACGTTCTCGGCGCGGGCCGCGATGATCGCGGCGCGCAGGCGCGCGTTCATCGCCGGATCGGGCAGGCCGAGCTTGGCCGCCACCGTGATCTCGCGGGCGAGCTTCCCGAAGAGCTTCGAGCGGACGGCGTCCACCCGGCCCTTGCGGTGCATGATGTTCTTGAACTGGGAATGGCCGGCCATGGCGTCGCGCGTTCTTTGGGTCTTGGCGGCGGAGGGCTCGCGCCCTCGACGCCGCCGGGCGGGGATGCCGCGGTTTATACGCGCGTGCGGCGCGGGGAGGCAACGCGGGCGGCACACGGGAACGCGATCGGCCGACGACGGAAAGATCGGCGGCGACGGGCGTTCCCGAACCGCGGCCGACCGGCGCGCCGACGAGGACAGAATGCGAAAACAGGTTGAGCGGAAACGGACGGTCGTGGTCACGGGCGCCAGCGCCGGCGTCGGCCGGGCGGTCGCCTGCGAGTTCGCCCGGCATGGATGGAACGTCGGCCTGATCGCCCGCGGCGAGGCCGGCCTGCACGGGACGATCGAGGACGTGGTGCGGGCCGGCGGACGCCCGATGGCGTTCGCGGCCGACGTCGCCGACGCGGACGCGGTGAGCCAGGCGGCCGCCGAGGTCGTCGCGGCGTTCGGCGGCATCGACGTCTGGGTCAACAACGCGATGGTGACGGTCTACGCGCCCGTCCAGCAGACCTCCGCCGAGGAGTTCCGTCGCGTCACCGAGGTGACCTATCTCGGCCAGGTCCACGGCACGCTCGCCGCGCTCGAGCACATGGTGCCCAAGGATTCCGGCACCATCGTCCATATCGGCTCGGCCCTGGCCTACCGCTCGATTCCCCTGCAGGCGACCTATTGCGCGGCCAAGGCGGCGGTGCGCGGTTTCGTCGACTCGCTGCGCAGCGAATTGCTGCACGACGGCAGCAAGGTACGGCTGACGATGGTGCAGCTGCCTGCGGTGAACACGCCGCAATTCGATTGGGCCCGCTCGGTGCTGCCGCGCAAGCTCGAGCCGGTGCCGCCGATCTACCAGCCCGAGGCGATCGCCCGCCACGTCTACGCGGCCGCGCAGGCAGCGCCGCGCGAGCTCTGGATCGGGACGTCGGCCTGGAAGGCGATCGTCGGCAACATGGTGATCCCGGGCTGGATCGACGGGTATCTCGCCCGTCACGGATATCGCGGGGAGATGACCAGCGTGCGCGCCAACAAGCACCGAGCCGACAACCTCTACGAGCCGGTGGACACCGATCCCGGCGCCCATGGCCGTTTCGACGACCGCGCCGTCGGCCACGTCGCCGCCGCCGACCCGAAATGGCTGAAGCTCGGGCTTGCCGCGGCACTGGGTCTCGTCGCGGGGACGACGCTGTTCGCGACGGAAGCGCAGGGGCGGCACGATGCGCGCCGGCAGTCGGCCGGGCGCCGGCTCGCCCGTCGCGACTGACGGGTCAGGCGCTCTCGTGCCACTCCCTCAGGCCCGCGAGCGTCACCACCCCGTCCGCCCACGCGAACCCGAAGACGTGCCGGTGCGGATGCCCCGGCTCGCCGAGATCCGACACCGCCGAGAACGCGCCGTCGAGGCGGTGGCTCTCGGTGTAGCGGCTGCGGGTCGCCAGCACCGGCAGGCCGGCATCGAGGGCCGAGCGGATGCCGGCGGCGGAATCCTCGAACGCGATCGCCTCCGACGGCGCGATGCCGAGGCGTTGCACCGCGAGATCGAAGATGTCGGAGGCCGGCTTCTTGCGGGCGGCCTCGTCGCCCGAGGCGATCACGTCGAAGGGGCGGTCGCCGGCCGGAAAGTTGACGGCAAGGAGCGTATCCACGTTGGCGCGGGTGGTGGTCGTCGCGATCGCGAGCCGGACGTCGCCCGCCCGCGCCTCGGCGATCAGCCTCGCGACGCCTGGGCGGAGCGCGAGCGCGCCCTCCGCGACGAGGCCGCCGTAGATCGCGGTCTTGCGGGTGTGGATCTCCGGCATGCGCGCTCGCAGGCCCGCGGCATCGCCGTGGCGGGTCGCGACGTAGTGGGCGAGCCGCTCCTTCCCGCCCATCACCGTCAGCAGGTCGGCGTAGCACGCCGGGTCCCAGTGCCAGGGCAGGCCGAGCTCGGAGAAGGCGTGATTGAAGGCCTGGCGATGCAGGTCCTCGGTCTCGGCCAGCGTCCCGTCGACGTCGAAGATCAGCGCCTTCAGCATGAGGTCGCCATCAGCATCGGATCGCCCGGCCGCGCGCCGCCTCGGCGCCGGCGCGGATCGCGGCGATCCGCTCGGCGTAGCGGTCGGGGCCGTACTTGAACACCGCGTTGCCGGCGACGAACACGTTGGCGCCGGCGGCCGTCGCACGGCCGACCGTCTCGGCGTCGACGCCGCCGTCGACCTGGATATCGATGGCGCGGCCCGCGATCATCGCCTTCACCCGCGCCACCGTCTCCAGCGCGCTGCCGAGGAAGCTCTGGCCGCCGAAGCCCGGGTTCACCGTCATCACCAGCACCATGTCGGCGAGGTCGAGCAGCGGCTCGACCATCGCGGCGGGCGTTCCCGGGTTGAGCGCGATGCCGGTGCGCTTGCCCAAGCTTCGGATCGTCTGGAGCGAGCGATGGCTGTGCGGCCCGGCCTCGACGTGGACGGTGATGCCGTCGGCGCCGGCGTCTGCGAAGGCCGCGAGGTAGGGGTCGGCCGGCGCGATCATCAGGTGCACGTCGAAGAACTTCTTCGTGTGCGGGCGCAAGGCCTTCACCACCGGCGGCCCGAAGGTGATGTTGGGCACAAAATGCCCGTCCATCACGTCGAGATGGATCCAGTCGGCGCCGGCCGCGTCCACGGCGCGGGTCTCCTCCGCCAGCCGTGCGAAGTCGGCCGACAGGATCGAGGGGGCGATAGTGGCCTTTGGCATGCGGCAGGTTCCGAGACGCGCGGGGCCGACACGCCCTCGCGCGGGCTGATGATGGGTGGGGAAGCCCGGCCAAAACAGCCGGACTTATTGCCCGCGACGACCCGTGCGGTCAGGCGAGCCGGCGCTTGCGCTCGACGAGTTGCATGATGATCGGCGTGAGGATGAGCTGCATCGCGAGGTCGAGCTTGCCGCCGGGGATGACGATCGAGTTGGCCCGGCTCATGAAGCTGCCCTCGAGCATCGAGCGAAGGTACGAGAAGTCGATGCCCTTGGGGTCCTTGAAGCGGATCACCACCATCGATTCGTCGGCCGTCGGGATCCAGCGGGCGATGAACGGGTTCGAGGTGTCGACCGTGGGCACCCGCTGGAAGTTGATGTCGGTCCAGGAGAATTGCGGGCAGATGGTCTGCACGTAATCCGGCATCCGCCGCAGGATCACGTCGGTGACCGCATCGGTCGAATAGCCCCGGAACGACCGGTCCCGGTGCAGCTTCTGGATCCATTCGAGGTTGATCACCGGCACGACGCCGATCTTCAGGTCGGGGTAGCGCGCGAGGTCTAGGGTCTGGTCGACGACGCACCCGTGCAGGCCCTCGTAGAACAGCAGGTCGGAGCCGGGCGCGAAATCCTCCCACTCGGTGAAGCTGCCCTGCGGCCGCCCGTAGCGCGCGGCGTCCTCGACGTCGTGGACGTAGTGCCGGGTCCGGCCCCGCCCGGACTCGCCGTAGGTGCGGAACACCTCCTCGAGCTCCGGCAGGAGGTTGGCGCGCGGCGCGAAGTGCGAGAGCGTCGGCTCCGCCGCCATCATCGCGTGCATCGTCTCGCGGTCGAAGGCATGAAAGCCGTCGCCCTCGATGTAGACCGCCGACACGTCCTCGCGCCGGAAGATCTGCTCGAAGGTGTTGCGCACCGAGGTCGTGCCGGCCCCCGAGGAACCGGTGACCGAGATGATCGGATGCCGCGCCGACATGCTGCTACCGGGCGTGTCCCGAGGTCACGACCGCATCAACCCGCGCTGCCCGAACAGGGGGGAGCGCCCGGCGGCGTGGTTGCGCCCGTCGTAGTACTTGGCGACGCTGGCGACCTCCTCGACCGAGCCGAAGACCAGCGGCACGCGCTCGTGGATGCCGGCGGCGGCGATGTCGAGGATGCGGCGCTCGCCGTCGGTGGCGCCGGCGCCGGCCTGCTCCATCAGCATGGCGATCGGGGCAGCCTCGTACAGCAGGCGCAGGCGTCCTTGCGCGTAGCCCTTGCGCCCGTCGCCGGGGTACAGGAACACGCCGCCGCGCATCAGCACGCGCTGCGCGTCGGCCACCAGAGAGCCGAGCCAGCGCATGTTGTAGTCCTTGTCGTGCGGGCCCTCGGCGCCGCGCAGGCAATCCTCGATGTAGGCCTTGATCGGGCCGTCCCAATGCCGGGCGTTCGAGGCGTTGATCGCGTATTCCTTGGCGGCCGCCGGCACCTCGAGCGCGGCATGGGTCAGGCGGAAGGCGCGCTCGGCACGGTCGAGCACGTAGACCTGGGTGCCGTGGCCCAGCGTCAGGATCAGCGCCGTGGCCGGCCCGTAGGTGACGAAGCCGGCCGCCGTCTGCGCCGTGCCGGGCGTGGTGAAGGAGGCGATCGGGTCGCCCTCGGCGGTCACGGCCGGGCGGATGCCGAAGATGGTGCCCACCGCCATGTTCACGCCGATGTTCGACGAGCCGTCGAGCGGGTCGATCGCGACCGCGAGCGGCGCCCCGGCGTTGAGGTGCATCACGCCCTCGGCCTCCTCGGAGGCGACCTCGGCGACGGGCGCGCCCTGGAGGGCTTCCGTGACGCGCTGGTGGGCGATCACGTCGAGCGCCTTCTGCACGTCGCCGTCGCTGTTGTGCTCGCCGGCCGCCGCGAGGTCGCCCCCGAGCGCTCCGCGCCCGATGACCTCGCTGATGTCGATGGAGGCCGCCGCGATCGCGGCGATCACGGCGGCGGTGTCGGCCAAGTGCGGCTCCGCCGCGACAGCCTCGGCGAGGCATGCATCGAGCCGCGATCCGAGTGCCGGTGAACCTGTCGACATCCGCTTGCCTTTCCGCCCGAGATCCTGCCGCGCCGTCATGCGTGCGACGGCGCCTGCCGCACGCCTTACCTGCCCGAATGCCGGCAGGATACCGCACGCGGGTCGCCCTTCACCAGAGACCGACGCCGCCTGTGGGCAAGAAATCTAAAACTTCTTGCGGCCGATTACAAAAAAACTAAAAACAGCGCATGCGCAACCTGTCCCTCAAGCAACTTCAGGCCGTCGCGGCGGTGGCACGTCTCGGCACCATGACGCGGGCCGCCCAGGAGCTCAACGTCACCTCGGCCGCCCTCTATGCCCGCATCCGCCAGCTGGAGGAGGAGGCGGGCCTGCTGCTGTTCGACCGGACGCCGACCGGGTTGAAGCCGACCGATGCCGGCCGCGAGATGCTCTGGGCGATCGACAGCATCAACACCGTGCTGGAGACCTGCGCCGACAAGCTCCGCATCCTCAAGGGCGGCGCCGGCGGCCGGGTGACGCTCGGCGTGGTCTCGACCGCGAAGTACTTCGCGCCGCAGGTGATCGCCGGCTTCGTGAAGGCGCATGCCGGCGTCGAGATCAACCTGTCGGTGCGCAACCGCGGCAACACGGTCGAGGCGCTGCGCAACTACGAAATCGACTTCGCGATCATGGGCCGGCCGCCGCGCGACTTCGCGATCGAGGCCGAGATCTTCGGGCCGCACCCCCTGGTGCTGATCGCCGATCCCAACCACCCCCTGGCGGGCCGCCGCGGGCTGACCAAGGCCGACATCGCCGAGGAAGCCTACCTCGTGCGCGAGGACGGATCGGGCACCCGCACGGTGTTCGAGGAATTCATGAACGGGATCATCATCAAGCGGGCGAAGCTCGGGATCGATTCCGGCTCGAACGAGACGATCAAGCAGGCGGTGATGGCCGGGCTCGGAATCGCGCTGCTCTCCGCGCACACGGTCTCCGCCGAGGTCGAGGCCGGCCGTCTGGTTCTGCTCGACGTCCAGGGCCTGCCGATCCGTCGCGACTGGTACGCGGTCCGCCGGGCCGACAAGGTCCTGGGTCCGGCGGCCGCCGCGTTCTGGAAGTACCTGATGCAGGACGGCGCCCGCTGGCTGCCGGGGGTCGAGGTGCTCGGCCAGGAGACGGTCGCCGCGATCGCCGCCGGGGGCAGGGCGTGAGCGCCGGCCTCGTCGTCGTCGGGGGCGGGCAGGCGGGGTTCCAGGTTGCCGCGTCGCTGCGCGAGGCCGGGTTCGCCGATCCCGTCACCATCGTTGGCGACGAGCCGGGCCTCCCGTATCAGCGGCCCCCGTTGTCGAAGGCCTATCTCGCCGGCAAGACCGACGCCGCGGGGCTGCACCTTCGCCCGGACGCCTTCTTCGCCGAGCACCGCATCGCGGTCCGTTCGCAGACCCGGGCCGTCGCGATCGACCGGGCGGCCAGGACGCTGCGGCTCGGCGACGGGACCGTCCTCCCGTACGATCACCTCGTCCTCGCCACCGGCGCGCGCAACCGCCCGCTGCCGGTGCCGGGCGCCGACCTTGCCGGCGTGCGCCAGCTGCGCGACCTCGCCGACGCGGACGCCCTGCGCGCGGCCTTGGAGATCGCGCGGCGGATCGTCGTGGTCGGCGCCGGCTTCATCGGCCTCGAGTTCGCGGCCGTCGCCGCCGCGCGCGGCCTCGACGTGACGGTGATCGAGGCCGCCGACCGCCCGATGGCGCGGGCGGTCTCGACCGAGACCGGCGCTTTCTTCCGCGGCGCGCACGAGGGGCTCGGCGTCCGCTTCGCCTTCGGTGCCGGCGTCGCATCGATCGCGGGGGAGGGCGGCCGCGCCGGCGCCGTCCGCCTGTCGGACGATCGCGAGCTGCCGGCCGACCTCGTCGTGGTCGGGATCGGCGTGCTGCCGAACCAGGAGCTCGCGGCCGAGGCCGGCCTGTCCGTCGCGGACGGCATCCGGGTCGACGCGTTTCTCGCCACCGACGACCCGGCGATCTCGGCGATCGGCGACTGTACGCGCCATCCCAGCGCCTTCGCGACGGGATTGTCCGCGGACGGCACCGTGCGGATCGAATCGGTGCAGAACGCGATCGACCAGGGGCGGTGCCTCGCGGCCCGCCTCGCCGGCCGCCCGGCGGCCTACGCGGCGCTGCCGTGGTTCTGGAGCGACCAGGGTCGCTACAAGCTGCAGATCGCCGGCCTCTCGGGGCCGTCGGACCTGTCGGTCCGGCGGGGTGCCGGCGAGGCGTTCTCGGTGTTCCGCTACCGCGCGGCGCGCCTGGTCGCGGTCGAGTCGATCAACCGCGCGGGCGACCACATGATGGCCCGTCGCATCCTCGGCGCCGGACGGACGCCGACGCCGGAGCAGGCCGCCGACCCCGCCTTCGACCTCAAGGCGTTCGCGGTGGCGTAAAACGCATCGACCCCGCACGGCCGGGGCCGAACGGGGTCGATGGTCGTCGGATGGGGTGAGGCCCGACCCGCCCGGGCCGGGCGATCGCCCTTAGGAGATCAGGTCGAGCTTCGCGGCTTCGAGGCCGTTGCTGCGGACCGATTCCGGCAGCGCGAGGAAGTCGCGGTAGCCGGCCTCGCGCGCCATCGCGTCGAGGGCGGTCGCCTCGTCGTCGGCCGAGCCGGTCCACAGGACGATGCCGTTCTTGGTCTGACGAATCTGGAAGATGCTCATGGGAGCCCCGTCGCATGGGATGTTGAAAGCTTAACGTCCTTAATGCGGCGCGGTTGCAGGTATTCGGTCGCCTATTTCCAGGCCGTCGTCTACGCTCCCCGGGGCGTCGGCGCGTGCCTTCAAAACGCCGGGCTGCGGTGCGACAGGGCAGGCTCAGGCGAGCCCATGGACGCCAGCGAGACCACTGCCGTGATGCGATCCTTCGTTGCCGCCCTGCGTGTCGCCGGCCTCGCGGCGGCCTTCTGCGCGGGCGCATCGTCCGTCGGCGCGGTCGAAACGGCGGCGGTGCCCGAGCCGCAATCCATCGCGCCGGCGATCAGCGTCGTGCCGGCCCAGACGCGGGAGATCGTCGAGCGGGCGGTCATCACCGGCACGCTGGTGCCGCGCGACGAGATCCTGGTATCGCCGGAGATCGAGGGCTTCCGCATCATCGAGCTGCTGGCGGAGGAGGGCGACCGGGTCGCCGCAGGCCAGGTGCTCGCGAAACTCTCCACCGAGATGATCGCGACCCAGGAAGCCGCGAACGCGGCGGCGGTCGCCCGGGCCGAAGCCGCGATCGTTCAGGCCAAGAGCCAGATCGTGCAGTCGGAGGCGGCCCAGACCGAGGCGCGGCTGTCGTTGGAGCGCGCCCAGGCCCTGATCAAGACCGGAAACGCCACCGCCGCGATCCTCGAGCAGCGCGTCTCCGCGGCACAGGGCGCGGACGGCAGGCTCGCCTCGGCCCGCGGCGGCCTGCAGGCCTCCGAGGCCGATCTCGCCACCGCCAAGGCCTCGGGTGCCGAGATCGCGCTCAAGCGCGCCCGCGCCGCGATCCGCGCGCCGGAAGCCGGGATCGTCAATCGCCGCACCGCCCGCGTCGGCGGAACCGCGACCGCGGCCGGCGAGCCGCTGTTCCGCCTGATCGCGCGCGGCGAGATCGAGCTGGAGGGCGAGGTGCCAGAGACCTGGCTGCCGCGGATCAAGATCGGCGATCCGGCCCAGCTCGACCTGGAGGAGGGGCGCAAGATCGTCGGCAAGGTCCGCCGGGTCTACCCGGAGGTCGACCGCACCACGCGGCTGGGCAAGGTCCGCATCGCGCTCGGCGACGATCCCGCGCTCCGCATCGGCGCCTTCGGCCGCGGCACCGTCGAGGTGGCGCGGCGAACCGGCGTCGCGGTCCCGGTCTCCAGCCTCCTGTTCGCTGCCGACGGCAATGCCGGGGTCCTCGTGGTGAAGGACGAGTGGGTCGAGGCGCGCAAGGTCGTGCCTGGCCTCTCCGCCGCGGGGTTCTCCGAGGTTCGCAGCGGGCTTGCCGCCGGCGAAACCGTCGTCGCGCGCGCCGGAAGCTTCCTGCGCGACGGCGACCGGGTGCGGCCCGTGCCGCCCGAGACCCTGACGCCGCTCGCCGACGCGACCGCGCGCTAGGGGCGACGTCATGCGCCTCAACATCTCCGCCTGGTCGATCCGCCGGCCGCTGCCGTCGATCGTCCTGTTCCTCGTCCTGATGCTGCTGGGCTTCGTCAGCTTCCGCTCCTTGCCGATCACGCGCTTTCCCAACATCGACATCCCGATCGTCTCGGTGACGATCACCCAGTCGGGCGCGGCGCCCTCCGAGCTTCAGACCCAGATCACGAAGTGGGTCGAGGATTCGGTGGCGGGCGTGAAGGGCGTCAAGCACATCCTCTCGACCATCACCGAGGGCTCGTCGGTCACCACCATCGAGTTCCGGCTCGAGGTGAACACCGATCGGGCCGTCAACGACGTGAAGGATGCGGTCTCGAAGATCCGCCTGAACCTGCCGCGGACCATCGACGAGCCGATCATCAACCGCGTCGAGATCGCCGGCCTGCCGATCATGGTCTACGGCGCGTCCGCGCCCGCGATGACGCCGGAGGACCTGTCGTGGTTCGTCGACGACGTGGTCGCCCGGTCGATCCAGGGCGTGCGCGGCGTCGGCGGCGTCGAGCGCCTCGGCGGTGTCGCCCGCGAGGTCCGCGTCACCTTGAAGCCCGACCGGCTGCTCGCGCTCGGCATCACCGCGGCCGACGTCAACCGGCAGCTGCGCCTGACCTCGGCCGACATGGCCGGCGGACGCGGCGAGGTCGGCGGCCAGGAGCAGTCGATCCGCACGCTCGCGGCCTCGGCGACCCTCGACACGCTCGGCGCCACATCGATCGTCGTCTCCGGCAACCGCAAGGTGCGGCTCGACGAGCTCGCCACGCTCACCGACACCGCCGAGGAGCCGCGCACCTTCGCCCGCTTCAACGGCGAGCCGGTGGTCGCCTTCGCGATCTCGCGCTCGGGCGGCGCCAGCGACGCCGAGGTCTCGGTCGGCGTGGCCGACCGGATCGCGTCGCTGCACGCCGCCAACCCGGGCGTGCGCTTCGACCTGATCGACACCTCCGTCACCAACACGGTCGGCAACTACCATTCCGCGATGCTCGGGCTGCTGGAGGGCTCGGCGCTGGCGGTGATCGTTGTGCTGCTGTTCCTGAAGGACTGGCGCGCGACGCTGATCGCGGCGGTGGCGCTGCCGCTTTCGGTGCTGCCGACCTTCTGGGTGATGAGCACGCTCGGCTTCTCGCTGAACGCCGTCAGCCTGCTCGCGATCACGCTGGTGACCGGCATTCTGGTCGACGATGCCATCGTCGAGATCGAGAACATCGTCCGCCACATGCGGATGGGGAAGACGCCCTATCGCGCGGCCCTCGAGGCGGCCGACGAGATCGGCCTCGCGGTCATCGCCATCACTGCGACGATCATCGCGATCTTCGCCCCCGTCTCGTTCATGGGCGGCATCGCCGGGCAGTACTTCAAGCAGTTCGGCCTGACGATCGCGGCCGCCGTGTTCATGTCGCTGCTGGTCGCGCGCCTGATCACGCCGCTGCTCGCCGCCTACTTCCTGCGCGACCACGGGCCGGAGGACACGCGCGAAGGCGTCGTGATGCGCGGCTACACCCGCCTCGTGGCGTGGTCGGTGCGGCACAAGTTCGTGACGCTGGTGGCGGGGCTGGCCTGCTTTGCCGCCTCCATCCTGTCCACCGGCCTGCTGCCGTCCGGCTTCCTGCCGGCCGAGGACGCGGCCCGCACGCTGTTCGTGGTCGAGCTGCCGCCCGGCGCCAAGCTCGCCGAGACCACGCGCGTCACCGACGCGCTGGTGGACAAGATCCGGACGCTGCCCGAGGTCCGCAGCGTGTTCGTCGACGGCGGCCGGCAATTGCCGGGGAAGAAGGAGGTGCGGCTCGCCTCGCTGACCATCAACCTGACGCCGAAGAACACGCGACACCGCACGCAGAAGGAGGTCGACGTCGCCGTCGGCGCGATCCTGCGGCAGCAGCCCGACATCCGGTTCTGGGCTTTGCGCGAGGGCGGCCAGCGCGATCTCGCGCTCATCATCGCCGGCCCCGACAAGGCGGTGGTCGCCGACGTATCGCAGCGCCTCCAGCGCGAGGCGGCGCAGGTGCCCCACCTCGTCAACGTGATCTCGACCGCGCCGCTCGACCGCACCGAGATCCGCATCCGCCCCAAGGCCGGGGTCGCGGCCGATCTCGGCGTCTCCACCGACCTGATCGCCGAGACGGTGCGCGTCGGGACCATCGGCGACATCGGCGCCAACCTCGCCAAGTTCAACGCGCGCGACCGTCAGGTGCCGATCCGGGTGCAGCTGCCCGAGACCCTGCGCAGCGACCTCGCCCAACTCGAGACCCTCAAGGTCCCGGTCAAGGGCGGCGCCGCGGTGCCGCTCTCGACGGTGGCCGACCTGTCTCTCGGGCAGGGCCCGACCGCAATCGACCGCTACGACCGGGCGATCCGCGTGGCGCTGGAAGGCGACATGCAGGGCTCGGACGCCCTCGGCTCGCTGATCGACCAGGTCATGCACCTGCCGACCGCCCAGGCCCTGCCGCCGGGCGTGACCATCAGCCAGACCGGGGACGCCGAGGTGATGGGCGAGGTGTTCTCCGGCTTCGCCCTCGCCATGGGCGCGGGGCTGATGATGGTGTTCGGCGTGCTGATCCTGCTGTTCGGCTCGTTCCTGCAGCCGATGACGATCCTGTTCTCGTTGCCGCTGTCGATCGGCGGCGCGATCCTCGGGTTGCTGGTGTTCCACAAGCCGATCTCGATGCCCGTCGTCATCGGCATCCTGATGCTGATGGGCGTGGTCACGAAGAACGCGATCATGCTCGTCGATTTCGCCGTCGAGGAGATGGGTCGCGGCGTCGACCGCGCCACCGCGATCATCGATGCCGGCCGCAAGCGCGCGCGGCCGATCGTGATGACCACGATCGCCATGGCCGCCGGCATGGTGCCCTCCGCGATGGCGCTCGGCATCGGCGGCGAGTTCCGGGCCCCGATGGCGATCGCGGTGATCGGCGGCCTCATCGTCTCGACCGGCCTGTCGCTGGTCTTCGTGCCGGCGATCTTCGTGCTGATGGACGACCTCTCCCGCTTGATCGTCCGCCTGTTCTCCCGCTTCGTCGGCGCGCGCGACGACCCGGAGGAGGCGGGGCGAGCGCCTTCCGGCCATCCCGCCAACGATGGGCGGGGCTACCCGGCGCCGCCTCGGGTTGCGGCAGAGTAGGGGACGCTTCGGCGCACGCGCATCTTCGATCGGGGCGCGGACATCGCGTTCGGGCGGTCGATCCGAGCGCTTCGCGGTTCCGTCATCCCGCGATGAGAGGCCTGTCGCTCACCGCGCCGGCGCCGCAAGCGCCTTCGGCCCATGATCCACCACCGCGTTGCCGACCACGGCCGCGATGGAGAGCAGGGCGGGCAAGGCCGGCGCGCGATCGTGCCGCCATCGTCGAACACCGCGCCTCGCGTGCGCCCAATGGGCATGTCGTGCCATCGTCCTCGTGCGGCAAGCGCGCACAAAGGCACTGCCCTCGTCCGCCCGCGTTCCTACATAGGGAGCGAGACAGGATCGGCCGTTTCGCGGGTCGATCGTCACGAGGCGCGTCGCCCCTTCGGAGCGCGCGCGACATCAGGCAGGAGCAGGCCGCATGACCGAGACAGCAGGCTCGCCGAAGAAGGGCCGCAAGCCGGCGGATCCCGGCACCCATCACGAGCCGCCGACGCAGCCCCCGCGCGAGGCGGCGGTGGAGGCGCTGATGCGGCTGGCGGCCGAGCAGCCCTGGAACGACATCGAGGTCGGCGACATCGCCCGCGAGGCGGGTCTGAGCCTGGCGGAGCTGCGCGACCTGTTCCCGTCGAAGGGCGCGATTCTCGCCGGCCTCGCCCGGATCATCGACCGTAAGGTGCTCGAGGAGGACGGTGCCGACCTCGCGGAGGAGCCGACCCGCGAGCGGCTGTTCGACGTGCTGATGCGCCGGCTCGACGCGATGACGCCGTACAAGCCGGCCTTGCGGCGCATCTCGTTCGCGCTGCGCGGCGACGTGCTGTCGATGCTGGCCCTGAACGGCGTGGCCCTGAACTCCCACCGGTACATGCTAGCCGCGGCCGGGATCGACACCGAGGGCCCGCTCGGCCGGCTCAAGCTCCAGGGCGTCGTCATCGCCTTCGCCCGCGTGGTCGAGACCTGGCTGCAGGACGACGATCCGTCGCTCGCCCGGACCATGGCCCGCCTCGACAAGGAGATCCGCAGCGGCGAGCACTTCATGGAACGCGCCGAGGACGCCCGCCGGCTCGTCGCGCCGTTCCGCGCGCTCGGACGGTCTCTGCTCGATCGCCGGTCCCGGTCGCGCACGCCGGACGTGGAGGACGGCGAGCCGGCGCCGAGCCTCTGACGCGCTGGCGCTCGCCATCGGGCCGGCCATCCGCGTCGAGGCGAGCGCCGCGATCACACCGGGCGGTCGAACGCCCGCACATGCGGAATCCCGATTGACGCCACCGATGCCACCCCCTAAACGAGCCTTCGTCGGCGCCGAGCGCCCGGCGAGCCCAGGTGGCGGAATTGGTAGACGCGCTGGTTTCAGGTACCAGTCTTGCAAGAGGTGAAGGTTCGAGTCCTTTCCTGGGCACCACGCCAAACTAAGTCGTTGAAACACTGAAAACATTGGATTTTTCGGATCGGACCGGGGTACAACACCGGGGTACACGATCCGATGATCCGGCTTATGCAACGCCACGCCTTCCGAACTGACTCCCGCATCCATCAAATCCAGGCGCGCGTTCCGACCGATGTCGCTGAACGGTTGCGTGGGATGCATGTCGCAGTCGTCCTGCCGGCGATGCGATCCGACCCTGAGGCGATTCTCTCCCTCAAGCTCAGCGATCGAATCAAGGGTTCGTTACACACCCGCGACGACGTGGTGGCGACGGCCCGCCGGCTCCGGGTGCTGGAACACCTTGAGCGGATTTACGATCAGGTCCGAAAGGGCGGATCGAAGCTGAACCATCGGCAACTGGTCGGGCTCGCAGGCGATGTCTACCAGCTTCTCCGAGCGAATTTCGATGACGATCCGGGGACGCCGGAGATGTGGTCGGCGTGGAAGGCGTTTGTTCGGGCGGCACGTGAGGGACGTATCCCGACCGCGCCAACGATCACGCCCGGCGAACTCGCGGACGAAAGGGCTGAAGCCGCTCGGCTGTTCGGCCCCGATCTTACCGCCGGGATCGATGCCATGCCGCCATCCGGTGATCGCGCCGCGCTAGAGGATCGCTGCGGGCGGCTCACGTTGTGGGTGCTGCAACAGCGTGGACTTCACGTCGATCGGGCGACACGGATTCAGTTGCTTGAGCACGTTGCCGACGCTTGCCTCGATGCAGGTTTGGCCTTGAAGCGTGCGGCGGCTGGCGACTACACGCCCGATCCGAAGGCAAGCCGCTTTCCTCCTTTCGAAGGGAAGGCTTCTGGCATCACTCTGTCGGAGCTTTTCGACAGATGGAAGGCCGAGACCAAGCCGGCGGGCAGCACGGAAACGACATGGCGCGGCATCGTGACGGCCTTCGCCAAGCACCTGGGTCACGATGATGCCGCACGCGTCACAGATCGCGACGTGGTGGCCTTCAAGGATGCCCGCGTTGCCGCCGGCCGAGCGGCCAAGACGATCAACGACAGCGATTTGGCCTGCCTTCGGGCGCTTTATCGGTTCGGCGTTTCAAACAAGCGCTTGAAGACCAACCCGGCCGAAGGCGTGAAGGTCTCGGCGAAGGCGAAGGCGGGTATGCGGAAACTCCCTTACGAAGACGCCGAATTGGCACGCCTGCTCGCATTGTGCGCGGCGGAGACCCATCCAGCCAGACGCTTCCTTCCCCTCATTCTTGCAACGAGCGGTGCACGCGTCGCGGAGGTCGCACAGCTTTGGGCCGAGAAGGTCCGAGAGATCGACGGGGTTCCGTGTATGGAACTTGAACCGGCGGTTGATGGTGGAAATCTCAAAACGGCATGGAGCGAGCGGGTAGTTCCACTTCATCCTGCGGTACTTGAATCCGGATTTTTAGATTTTGTAGCGCAGCGGGGAACGGGGCCCCTGTTCTACAAGCACAATCGATCCGATACCGCACGACACGCAAGCAAAGGCGTTAGCAATCATTTGGCGTCATGGATTCGGCAACAGGGTTTTAACAATCCTCGGAAAGCTCCGAATCACGCTTTGAGGCATTGGTTCAAGTCGGCTGCTCCCAAAATTGGTATGCTAGACTCTGTTGCTGATCACATCCAGGGACATGCTCCCAAGACAGAAGGCGGCACGTATCGTCATTTCGATATGAAAACGCTTGCACGCGCTGTCGCATCCATACCCATTCCCACCGCATCGTGTTGTTCGAGGCGAGATCCGGACGATAATGACATTACATCTCCGGATGCACGAGCTTGATCATTTTCGAGAACGCACAGGGAGATTGCTGGAGGGACACGCCACGCACACGCCTGTGGCTACCTTGCCGGTGCGCATTTCTAAACGAAGCGAGTATCGCTATCGTTGGAACACAAAGCCGATCCCAGTACGGTCGGTGACCAAACACGCATTGGTGATTCATATCCATGCCCGCCACGCCCGATTTTGACGGCAATTATGATGATGAGACCTCCCTTATCCCTGATCTAAAACGGCGTGTTCGGAATTTGGCGTTAGGTCCTTCGGCACCGTCTAACGCGCTGATCCCAATGTTTGAAGCGGTTTATAATGCGCTTCACGCTGTAAACGATAGGTTCAAAGATGATTGGGCCGAGAGAGGAGTAATCGCGGTCTCGCTGATCGGTTTCGATGGACCCCGCCGGAGCGTCGAAGTCAGAGACAACGGTATTGGTCTTGATGATAAAAATTATGCGTCGTTCCGCACTTACGATAGCGATTGGAAATTAAAGCGGGGTGGTAAAGGTGTTGGACGATTGTCTTGGCTGAAGGTCTTTGAGGGCGCTACAGTTTTAAGCCGTTACAAAGTTGGTAAGCAATTGCAAGAACGCTCATTTGATTTTGTCCTAGACAATGCACGGCCAATTCGCAACTATCACAACCGGGCTATCAATACCTTAAATGGCGAAGTCTCAGATACGGGGACTACTGTCACTCTGCAGAACATGAGGGCTGAGTATGTTTCGCGTATGCCCACCCAGATCGATACAATTATCAGAAAGCTTATAGCTCACTTCCTCCCGTACCTGATGTCATCTAGTTTCCCGAAAATCACTGTAGAAACCGATGAAGATACCGTTGATCTGGGAGAATTTCTACGAGAGAAGAAGCATGACTTTGGCTCATTCTCATTCACTGGCGCTGAAGGCGAGACCCTAAAACTCAATCATAATCTGCTAGAGCGCGGAATCGTCGAAGGCAAAGCCTCTCATAAACTATATTTCACTGCCCATGACAGGGTCGTTGCTGAATTTGATATAGGTAACACGCTTGGACTGACGACTTACATCGAAGAGCGCGACGGCAAGCATGTTTACGCAGGTGTCTTGTCCGGTGAATTCCTCGATAATACAGTAAATTCCGAACGAACCAGCTTCGATTTTGATCAATACACCCTTGATACGATCAAAAGACTCGCAATCGCTCAAATCGGGAATGCTTTGCATTTTCAAATTGAGCGGGTTATTGCTCAACAAACAGAGCTTACGCGTCAGATCGTAAAGAAGTATCCGCGTTATTCGTATTTAATCGAAAATCCTCGGGAGTTCGCTGAGACTAAAATGCCGCGGAATTTTAGATCCGCGGAACAGGTATATCAACAACTTGCTCTCTATGACTTCCGAGAAAATCGAGAGGTTGAGCGGCGTGTCGAAGCTCTGTCAAAAAACGCTGCGAACGCATCTGAGGATACAATCGAGGCTGGTGTACAGGCGATCCTTTCGAAGCTATCGCAACAAGAGTATTCTGTTCTTGCTGATTACACTGTCAAAAGAAAAGTAGTTTTAGATTTGCTTGAGCGTCGGTTGGGGTACAAACCAAACGGCGAATTGAAGCATGAAGCCGAAGCCGCCCTCCACAGCTTCGTAGTACCAATGCGCGTTGAAAATCAGCAAGTCCGCGTTGATGATCATAATCTTTGGATTATAGACGATAAGCTTACGTACTACGAATATTGGGCATCCGATAGAAAGCTTCGAACGTTCATCAACGGCTCTAACTCAGACGATCGGCCAGATGTTGTGCTGTTCACCGGCAGGTCGGCATATCACCGACCTGGAACAGATCAGCCCGTCGTAATCATTGAGTTTAAGAAGCCTGTTCGAAACGACTATGACGACGATGAAAATCCATTTACTCAGATATATTCATACATCGAAGATATGCGAGCCCACAAAGTTTTAGATAAAAGCGGTGGTCAAATACAAGAGGTGACGGATAATACTCCGTTCTTTTGCTACATCATTGCTGACATAACGCCGAATATGAAAAAATGGCTTCGCATGGCACAAATCAACGTTCCACTCCCTGGAGGAAGTGGGTACTATGGTTTCAATGCTAATTACAATGCGTTTATCCAAGCGCTCAGCTACAAATACGTCTTAAAGGACGCGAGACTCAGAAACGAAGCTTTCTTCAAACGGCTTAAAATATAACATTTGTCCATCGGCATATGAGCGTGTTTTTTAGAGACAAAGCTCCTATTTGCTGTGATTCGCAGACAATTCAAAATCGTTAAAAACCATTCCAAAGCAATGACTTAGCGATGCGCCCCTAACCCGAGTTAGCGATGCGCCCCTAACCCGAGTCAGTGCTGACGTCAAGCGAAAATAGGATCTAATTCTGGGGCTGCGCCAGCCGTCCGACCAGAGCGGCAACATCGGGGTCTTCCGACAGAGTAACGCAGATTCCGAAGCGGAGCAGCGCCCGTGCGGCCTTGGACCTCGAAATCCCGTTGACGCTGGCGATGATGTCGATGTCGTCTCGAATGTCGTCATCGAGAAACAACGTGATGCTGCGACCCTGGCCGGTGAAACCTTCGTCGGTATCAGTGGTGTTCATTTCGGTTAGTCCTTTGATTGTTGGCAAAGTCTTTGCTTTACCAGGAATGTGGCTTGGTTCAGCGTCGGCGGCCGTCCTGAAACGGATCGTCTCGCCAACAACCGCGTAGGAGCCCCGTGGAGGCCCGTTCGTCGTTCAGGGCATCCGAGTGAGGCGGGAGGCCGCCAACGCCGCCAGCGGGCCGCTGTGTGGACGGGCGGGGCGGCGAGGCAGTGAACGAAATGACGCCGACTCGCTGGCGCCGGGCCTGATTTGCTAGAGCTCCCGGCAACGGGTGGTTTCCCGATGGCGTCAAGCGGTTGGTTGGTCCCGGTACGGAAGAGACGCGATCCGCATCATCTGCTCAACGATCTCGGCCTCGACGGGCGAGAGCACATCTGTCGCCGAGAGCAGGGTGAAGGAGCTATCGGGCACCTCGACGGCCACCGTTCGGTGATCAACGTTGAATGCGGCCCGCATTTCTCTCTCGGCCGTCCGTCGCTGCTCATCCTGCCGGAGACGATAGCCTATGGCAGCCCGCAGGTATTCCTCAGCCCGAGCTTGAGCGCGTGCGTCAGGAACGAGACCCACCGCTTCGTCCGTCGACTCGGGCATCGTTACCAGCGGCAATGTGATCGGCGCTTTCGATGAGAATTCGCGGAGCAACATACGAAGGCGGGCGACCTGGGCGGAAACCGGCGGAGTGTCTGGCGTGGGTGGCGTAACGGTGCGGTTCTGACGGCCACGACGGCGGGCGGTGATCACGTGATGCTTTCTTTTCCAAGATGGATGGTTGGGCGGCGTTGAGGTCGTTCTGGATCGGCGTGCGGTTCACATCGTGCAGACGCGGCAGGTTCCGGTCTCCCGGCGCTTGTCCGTGATCTTGGGCGAGATCGTCGGAACAATGTCGCTCATGGATATGCTTGATTCGAAAGGAGTGTGTCCATGCAAACGTTATAGCACAGAATGACGTCTGGGGTTCAGTGTCAGACTAATCGTTGGAGCATGTTTGGACGTTATCGCCGACTTTCCTTTACCAGGATTGATGTTGGTTCTTGCCCTTGGTCGAGTATTCCAGACTTGGACCGAGATACAGTGACGGATGGGTTATGCTCGACGTTCTGGGACAAGCGCAGACGTAAGATCAGCATTTATCATGGTAAAGGTCTTAGTACGGCTGATCACAGCCGCAACGATGCAGGTAGGGAGCCGCCGTTCGAGCCCAGATTTTCCTTGGTAAAGAAAGAAAGGTTCATCGAGCGCCGTGTTCCCCAGATGAAGCTGATCAGGTGCAGACCGTGCAGCACAGGGGTCCGCGCTTCACGCCTCTCCACGACCCTGGCCGGGCCATTCCGTGGCTACGCGGCGTTCGGAGTGATCTGGGTTTCGTCTCCCCATCGCCCACGCCGGCACGATGCCGACGCGTTCGAGGTGATGCAGGATTCAGGAAGCGTGAGCTTCCTGCTATAGCTGTCCGCCACGATTTGGTCTCGTGCCACGAAACAGTCTCACGGTTCAAAAAACACTAACGATTACAATGACTTATCGCATGCGAGATACCGGATTTCTGTGCATTTCGTCCAAAAATTATCGTTTGAAATCAATGACTTAGCTCGACGTTCTGCGCATGTTCTCAAATCTCCTGCACAAGCACCGGAGATACCAAGCCTCACGAAAATACGCATGGTTACAATGACTTAGAGCGAACCGAGTCGTTTTTCACGAGGCGGAGGTTCGGGCGCTTCGGTGCATCCTGGGCGACATCGTACGGGCTCTGGACCTCGACCACAGTCCCATCGGCGAGCTTCCGGTAGAACGTGGAACGAGACATGCCCAAAGACTCCCACGGCTTTGTCGACGCCTTGGAATTCGCCTGAGCCTTCGCGCCAGCCTTAGCCCGTCGCTTGCGCTCACACACGGCTTTCTTCGCCTTCCTCTCCACGGCACGCTGAGGTGCGCGACGGTCGGTAGCGCCGATAGACCTCAGCCTGAAGTCGACGACGTTCTGATGGCGAACACCGATTGCATCTGCGAGTTCGTCGGCGCTAGGCAGCGCGGGAAGGGCAGCACCGAACGACGCGGTGATCACCCGCTCCTGCTCTTCGAACCATGCCCGGCCCTGCTCAAGAGCGAACCGAGGCATGAACTTCATGGCCCAGCCGCAGGAGTCGACCGGCCTGGGGTTGCGACCATCCTCTTCCATCGCGACAAACCTCACACACAGAATTCGCACCAGCGGCTCATAGAACATCACGGCGTCGTCAGTCAGGCACGGGCCGCCGAACGTACCGGTGATGAACTTCTCGATATCCGACTTGAAGAGGTTGGCGACGGAAACCACCCTCGCCGGAGACCAAAGCGTCCGCTTGTTCCGCAGCGGGTTCCGCCGCTTGGGCTTCATCGCGTCGCGGATGACGAACATCGTCGTCCCAGCAGGCGATTCAGCCATGCGAGGCGAGCGCTGATTAGTGTTAGGCCCGACAAAGCCTTGCCGCTTTGCCGCCGCCGTGTTACTAGAACCCATCGATCATATCGACATTGCGACCCCCTGCCGAGTATCGTCGCCGTGTCGCCCTGCGCTGAAGACTTCGGCTGCAACCGAAGTCTTTGGTGGAAAAACTACCCTGACTGCCTGTTCCTGACTGCCTGTTAGGGTTAGACGTTAAATTCATCGCTTCGATCAATCGAAGAAACGACTCTACTCGACTTGCACCGCTACAGCAAGTCGAGTGGTCTTGCGTGTGCGTTTGCATAAATCGAAATGGCCAGGAACACTTTGATTCATGGCAAAGAAGCCATGCAGCGTTCAAGCTTGGCCGAGGCATCAGTATTCAGCGCCTCGGCCTGTCGTTGTGTTACGAATAGACGTGGTCCACGTCGTGGGAACGACGGTTCATGGCCTCGTTAATCCGACGTTGAACGGCATTCGCTAGAGCTTCGGGATCGCCGTTATGTCCGTTGATCTGAATGACGGCACCAGAACCACTTGAACCACCACCGCCAGCCGGCGATACACCGCTCGATTGCAGCGTGTTGACGTTGCGGATCGGAGCAGACTCGCCCAAGGGTGCCGCAGGAGCATTCGGGCCGGAACCGAGACCACCAGCCTCGCCAGCCTTTCGCCATCCCGTCGATTTGATCCCGTCGCCAACGTCGCGAAGCTTCCTGGACTCCTCGGCAACGGCGTTCGACGTGCGGTTCATGGGATTGGCAGAGCCACCGAGGAAGTCGCCGGTCTTTCCGAGAATGGCGTTGTAGTTCGACGCGTTCTTCTCTCCGAAACCCGAGCCGAACGAGTAGTCTTTCGACTTCACTCCGCCTGAGCCCTTGTACTGTTCGGCAACCCGCATCCCAGTGATGTTGCCGGCCTTGTCGCGGATGTAGTTCTGGAATACGGCCGCGTGATCGGTGCCGGCGCCCATGGTTCCGGTTCCGCTGCCTGCGTATCGAGATGACTGAGAACCATCTCGATTGAGGAAGGTCGCAACAGGTGTTCCAGGCGTAAGGGTGCCTGCCTCGGCGCCGACGCCCTTACGCCACTCAGTCACCGAGCCCGAAACACCAACGGCAGCCTTCGCCAGGGCGACGCATTGCTCATTGATCACTGAACCGCTTGAACGAAGTGCCCGCATCCGGCCGAGAACGTCGCCGCCATCTGTGGACGGAGGAACAGCACCACCGCCAGGAACGTCTTTCGCACCACCTCGCGACATGGCGGACTGAGCCCGAGCCATCGCCCCAGGGTTGGACTTCAAGCCCTCCCATGCGCCAAGACCCTGATTTCGGGCGATCCACCGCGCCATGCGATCCTGAGTGGCGGCATCGAACGTGGCTGTGCCGGGGAGACCTAACGCTGCCTGCGCAGATCGCATGGTGTTGCCGACGATTTGGTAGCGGCCGAGTGCCGACGATGAGCCGTGACGGCTTTTCACCTCACGCCCGAACGCGAAGGCTTCATCGAGCGTCATCGTGGAGACCGGCTTTGAGGGAGTGCCGTACTTGCCGTTTCCTAGTGGTTGAGCCCTGACGGTTGAGTCCGTGTGGGGTTTCGGTTTGCGCCCCATCCTGCGAGTCTGGCGGGATGCGCAGTGGCATCTCTTTCACGCTCTCCACCTCGGATCGCCTTCGGCTCGAAGCACTCGTCGCGG